>JAIYAI010000438.1 GCA_027489135.1 Acetobacteraceae bacterium | reverse complement strand
TCGCGCGGCCTGATCGGCTACCACGGCGAATTCCTGACCGACACCCGCGGCACCGGCATGATGAACCGGCTGTTCCTGGGCTATCAGCCCTGGGCCGGGCCGATCGAGGGCCGGCGCAACGGCAGCCTGATCAGCAACTCCGACGGCGAGGCGGTGCAGTACGCGCTGTTCTACCTGCAGGAGCGCGGGACGCTCTTCGTCGATCCCGGCGTGAAGGTCTATGTCGGCATGATCCTCGGAGAGCACAGCCGGGACAACGATCTCGACGTGAACCCGATCAAGGAGAAGAAGCTCACCAACATCCGTGCCGCCGGCAAGGACGAGGCGCTTCTCCTGATCCCGCCGCGGCGCATGAGCCTCGAGCAGGCGATCGCCTATATCGAGGACGACGAGCTGGTGGAGGTGACGCCGGGCGCGATCCGCCTGCGCAAGCGCTACCTCGACCCGCATGAGCGGAAGAAGCACGCCCGCCGGCAGGAGAGCGAGGCGGCGTAGCGGAACCAGCGTCGGGCGGCGCCGGCGGCCCGGTCGACGGGGCCGACCCCGGGACGGGGTTGCGCCGCGCCGTCCCGGCTATGCAGCCCCGGTGAAGACCAGCAGCTGGCCACCCGTGGCCCGGCGCCGTGGCAGGAAGCGGCAGGCCCGGTGCAGGAACAGCAGCCGGCGCGGGCCGAAGCGATAGTCGGTGAAGGCATCCATCGCCGCGCCTTCGCCGAGCGTGTCGAGATGCGACGCCTCCGCGACGCCGATGCGCCCTTCCGCGGAGCCCCACAGCGCCAGCAGCGGCAGGCCTTCGGGGACCTTGACCGACCCGAGCGCATCGATCGAGTCGATCTCCTGCTTCCGCAGGAACACGGTCCGCAGTGCGAAGGCCTCCATCAGCGCCCCCGCGGTCCTCTCCAGGCCGTCCACGCCCGCCTGGTCGATCAGGTCGTGGTCGTAGACGCCGAAGCGGGCGAGCGATGCCAGGAACTCGCCTTCCTGCTCCGTCAGCGCGCCGCGCCCCCGGAGCCATGCGATCGACGCTTCGGTATGGACAAAGCCGCCGGTAACGGGGTCCGCCGCCTGGCTCCCGCCAGCCTCGACTCGCGCGCCGCGCTGCAGCAGGGCGGCGTCGCTGCCCTCCAGCCGGACCACGACGCGCGGCACCTCGCGCGCCGCCAGCAGGCGGTTGGTGACCATGTGGAAGCCGAGAAAGCCGTCACCGAGGCCGGCATCCAGAAGGTCCTGCCGGAAATGCTCGACCACGCCGACGGCGACGCACTCGGTATCGAGCATCGCCAGGACGCGCTGGTTCCGCAGCGGAATCTCCTGGGCGTAGACCCAGCCCGAGATCACCTCGGGGGTCGCCTGCTCGATGAAGCCGCGGATCATGGGCGAACCTGTCCCTGCACGGATGCGCCGGCCACCATCGGCGATGATGGCGGCGGCATGCTGACGAAGCGCTCGAAGGCGGCGAGGTAGTCCTCCGCCATCCGGCGCGTACCGGACACGCGCGGCAGTCCGGCGCGCAGGCGTCCATGGACGTCCGGGTCAGCGGCGCGCGCAAGCACCCGCATCAGGTCATGCGGATCACCCACGCGAAAGTGTAGTCCCGCGACGTCGTCCGGCACCTTCTCCGCCATCCCGCCGATGCCGGTGCAGACCACCGGCCGGTCGGCCTGGAAGGCCTCCTGGATCACGACCGGCGAGTTCTCCCACCAGGTGCTTGGGACGAGCACGTAGTCGCAGAGCTGCATCAGCCGCCCGACATTGTTGTTCTCGTAGGGCCCCACGTATTCCAGCCAGGCATGCGCCGCGACCGCCGCCCGGAAGCGTTCGGCGAAGCCGGCCTCCTGGCCAACGATGTTGCCGTGGATGCGGATCAGGACCCGGTCGGCCAGGGCCGGCACACGCGCGATCAGCTCCGCTGCCTGCAGGATGATGTCCACCCCCTTGAAGGGGTTGATCTGGCCGAAGAACCCGAAGACCCAGCGGCGGTCGGCATCCGCGCCGCGCGTGCGCGGGCCGGGCGCCGGCGCGGCCGCGCCGGGCTGTTGCCGCAGCCCGTTCTCGATCACCGCGACGCGATCGGCGGCGAGGCCCCAGGCGACGAACCGCTCGGTGAGGAACCGGCTCGGCGCGACGAAGCCGCTGCAGCCGGCAAGCGCGTCCAGGGCAAACCGCCGGCGCAGCACGAAGCGCTCCGGCGTCCGGTCCGGGAAGCAGGCGGCGCAATCATTGGGCGAGGCGGCGTCACAGAGATGCCGGGTCACACGCTTCACCATCTGGCCGTGGTTCTGGCAGATCGCCAGGAACTCATGCAGCGTCAGGACGATGCGCGCGGCGTCCGCGCCGCCCCCTCGGCCGCCGAGCGCACGCAGCCCGTTCAGCCCAAAACCCAGGAAGTGGTGGAGATTGATCACGCCGGGTCGCTCGGCCTCGACCAGGGCCTGAAGCTGGGCGACCACGGAAGGCGCGGCAATGTGATAGAAATCGTCGTAGAGCGCGGGCTCCGTCACGACGATTCGCTCCGCCGCACTGCCGAGACGCAGGCGCGGCAGGTCTGCTTCCGGACAGGCCGCGACGAACAGCGCCTGCACCCCGAGGGCACGCAACCCCTCGTAGAGGGAGTAGGAGGCGATCTCGGCGCCGCCCTTCGAGATGGAGGGGTGGGTATGCGACAGCACCATCACGGGCCCGTCGCCGAGCTTGGACCGTGCCGTCATGGCGCGGCTACCCGCTGGCGCTGCGTGGCGATCGCCGCGTTCACCCGCCCGGCAAGGACGGACCCGGTCCGGCCGCCTCCGGTGCGCTCCCCGGCGATCCCGTCATCGGCCGGCCCCATGCGCACCGCGCCGGCGGCGCGAAAGCCATTGTCGCCGTGGCGGCCGCCGAGGAAGGTCGGCAGGTCTGGCAGCACGGCCCGGAACCGCTCCGCGGACCAGGCGAAGACATCCGCCGGATCCTCCTCCCGCCGTGGCGAGGCGACGGCGTCGCTGGTGACGCGGAGCACGCGCGGGCCAGGATCGTCCGGGCCGACCGCCGCCAGCGCCGCCAGCGCCGCGCGCCATCCCTCGGCCGAGAGGACCACGCCGGTACCGACGAACAGGAAGCGGTCCGCCCCCACTGCCGCGAGTGCGTCGCCGGCCAGGTGCAGCGCCTGTTCGACATCGTCGACCAGGAACAGGCTCATCGGCACGCCGAGCCCGAGCCCCTCGCTGAGCCCGACGAAGAGCGCCAGCGCATCCGCCCGGGCCGCGCCGCGTTCGGCCAGGAAGACGAAGCCGGCGGCAGCGGGGAGCCCGCCGGCGAGATGACGGATCTCCTCGAGCACGAGGAAGAGGTCGCTGCGGTCGCGCGGCAGCGCGACCACCACGGCGTGCGGCGTCGGCGCCACCCGCCAGGGATCAACCGTGCCGAGCCGCGCCGCGACGTCGCGGCCCATCGCCAGCGCGAACTCGGGGAAGAAGGCCTCATAGGGCAGCGAGGGCAGTAGGCCGAGCACCTCGTCCATCGCGGAATGCCCGATGCGTCCCAGCACCGGCGCGGGCACGGCATGGTTGGTCGAGGTGCCGTCGGCGAACACGACCTTGAGGATCGGGTCGACGAACTCCGCCGCGATGATCGGACCGCGGAACACCGCGACGAAGCCTGCCCCATCGGTCATGCCGCCGCCGCAGCCCGGGAAGCTCTCCAGCAGGTCCGGGCGCGGCCGGCGATAGGTGGCGGACGGATCGGCATGCAACACGCGCCCGCCGCAACGCAGCGCGAAGCGCGCCACCTGCTTGACCGGGCTCATCGCCCAACCGCCGGCGATGCAGCCGAAGCCGGGCAGTACCAGCAGCCGGTCCACCGCGGCGAAGCTGGGGAAGCCGGCGGCATTCCCGGTCTCCGGCACCCAGCTTTCGGCGGAGGTGATCAACCGCATGAGGGAGGCGGTCAACGCCCCCGTGCATTTCGCGCGCACACCCTCGAAATGGCGGATCGCGTCAGGCGGGCCGACGACCTGCAGCGGCGTCACGCCGCGCAGGTGCAGCCGCAGCCCCTCGCCGAAGAACAGGAACAGCTCCGCATCCGGTCCGCTCGGTTGCCAATCGGCGCGCAGCACGCCGACCACCGCATGCGCATCGGGCGGCAAGTCCTCGCGCGGGTAGGCGGTGAGCGCAACGGCGGCGGGGATCTTGCGGCGATCGAGCAGGACGGCCGCGAACTCGAGCGGCAGGCTGCGTGGCATCCAGCCGCTGATCCAGGCGAGGCCTGTTTCGTCCGGCGCCGCCATCTCGATGAAGCCCTGGTGGAACTCGCCGCGCGCCTGCAGCGGCGTGTCGAGCAGCCGCGTCGACTCGGACCGCAGGTGGTCGAGATGGCGGAGCAGGTCGTCTTCAGGCTGGGCGAGCGAGTCCGACATCCTGGCCTCATGATCAGGCGCGAAGCCATGCGCGCCCCGACGATCCGCGGCGTCCGTGTATCAGGCCGCAACGCCGGGAAGCAACCCGCTGCCCGGCGGCGGACAGTAGGGATGCGAGCGCGCGGCGTATCGACAGCCTGCCGATGCGCAGGCGCCACATCCTGCGGATTGCGCAACGGTAGCGGATCGGTTTCAGGCGCCGATGCCAAGCATCCAGATCCAGAGCGGCAGCGTCACGACCGCCAGCAGGTGCTCGGTCGTCGTCAGCGCCGCCATCAGCGGCGCGTCGCCGCCCATCGCACGCGCCATCACGTAGCTGGTCGTCGCCGTCGGCAGCGCCATGAAGACCAGCGCCACCGCCGCCGACAGCGGATCGAGCCCGAAGGCCTGCGCCAGCAGCAGCGTCAGCAGTGGCATGACGCCCAGCTTGAGCACGCAAGTCGCCGCCTGCAGGCCGGGCCGGTCGCGCAGCGCCCCCCATGTCAGGGCGGCGCCGACGCAGAGCAGGCCGAGCGCGATCGCCGCCTGCCCCATCGCCCCCATCAGCGGCGCGATGCCCGGCGGCAGCCCGCCGAATCCCGCCGCCACGAAGCCCGCCGCGCAGCCCAGAATTAGCGGGTTCAGCAGCACCTGCCGCGCCACGCGCAGCGGCCGGATCCGCGCCCCATCGGCCCGGCCCAGCGCGAAGGCAAGCGTCGTCACCACCTGCACGAAGGGCACGATCAGCCCGGTCGCCACCGCCCCCAGCGCCGTGCCCGCCGCGCCGAACAGACCACCGCTGACCGCGAAGCCCATCAGGTTGTTGAAGCGGATGCCGCCCTGCAGGACGGATGTCATCGCCGGATGGTCGCAGCGCGCCAGCCGCGCCAGCGCCACCGACAATCCCGTGCCGATCAGCAACCCGAGCCAGATCGACAGCGCCATGCCGCCGAGCGGCAGTTCGGCAAGGTTCACGCGCGCGATGGCGGAGGCCAGCAGGCAGGGCATGAGCGCCCAGAAGACCAGGCGCTCGATTCCCGCCCAGACGGCGTCCTCGCGCAGCAACATCCGGCGCAGCACGGCGCCGAGCACGATCAGTCCGAATGGCGGGACGAAGACGTCGAGATAGGCGATCACGCAGCGGGTTGGTCCAGGCAGAAGGCATGCCCCGTGCGACCGGCCTGCGCCGCGGTCAAGCCAGAGCAGGTCGGCGGATCAGGCGATGACCAGGATGTCCGCGGCCTCGACCGCTGGCGCCCCGCCCAGCACCGCGATCACCGTGGCCGGCTTGCGCCCGGTGCCGTCCGGATCGAAGCGCAGCGAACCGTCTGCCGGATCGTAGACCACTTGCGGCCAGGCGGCCGTCGGCATACCGATGACGAAATGTGACGCGGCAAGGGGCCCTGGGTCGAGGCCACCGAAGGCCACGCCCCGAAGCTCGATCCGGTCCTCGCCTGGCGTGAAATCCTCGATGACGTCGCCGCCCTCGCGTCGGGACAGGAAGCGGAACGCATCCGTGCCCGACCCGCCATGCAGCGTGTCGCCGCCCGCGCCCCCCAGCAGCGTGTCCGCGCCCGCGCCGCCGGCAAGCAGGTCTGCTCCCCGGCGGCCCAGCAGCAGGTCGCCACCGTCGCCCTCCGCCACTAGACGGTCGTCATTCCGGGTGCCGAAGCGCACGAGCGACGCGGAGGCCACCTCCTCCGCCGTGCCGCCCCCGTCGACATAGCTGGCCACCGCTCGCAGAGTGAGGCCGCTCATCCCCGGTGCGATGGCAAGGTCCGGGCCCGCGCCCCCGAGATCCTGCCAGTCCCCGTCGCGGTGCTGCCAACGCAGCGCGACGCTCCCGAGACCATCCTGATCGGCCAGTGCCGCCGTAGCACGCAGGGTCCCGCCTTCGACGGACAAGGTAACCCGCCCGGTGGGCGCATCGTTCTCCGGCACGACGGTCACGTCCAGGAACCCGGCCCCGGTGCCGTTCGTCGGATCGTAGAGCTGGATGATCAGCCCGCGCCGGGGCGTCGGCGTATCGCTAACCGTGGCGAAGGTCAGGGCCTCGATGGAGGCCTCGATCGCGGCCACCGGGACGACCGGCAGAAAGGTCACGACGAAACTGTCGCCGATGCCACCCATCGCGGTGCCGATGGCAACACCGCCATAGCGCACGGTGCTGCCATCGATGCCGATCTGCCCCGCCATGGACCCGAAATCGGCAAGAGCGACGCGATCCTCGGGGCGCAGGCCGATGACGCTCAGCTTGGCCTGGACCAGCCGCGTCGGCGCGAGCGTAACCGAGGTATCGAGGAGACGCGGCGCCGCGTTGACCGCATTCTCGGCGAAGGACACGCGCGGCCCGAGGTTGCCGATGGTGATGGTCATCGCGCCGTCCCGGCCCGCAGCACCTGCGGTTGGGGAGGCATCGGGATCAGACCCCCGCCTCGTCCTCGCCATGCGGCATGGCCGGGCGCGGCATCGGCGGCGGTGGCGCGCCGGGGGCGTCGGTCAGCATCTCCATGCGGCCCGAGATCTGGCCACCCTCCTCGACCGAGAGCTTGCGGTAGCGCGCCTCGCCCGTGACGCGGCCGGTGCCGCGGATCGACAGGTTGCCGCGCACGGTCAGCGTGCCGTCGAAGAGGCCGGCGATCTCCGCGTCCTCGACCTGCACCTCGCCGCGGAATACGCCGGACTGCGCGACGAACAGCTCGGTCGCCTGGATCATCTGCGATTCGACCGTGCCCTCGACCACCAGGCGCTCGGCGTCGGAGACGGTGCCCTGCAGGCTGATCCCCCGCCCGACCACCAGGGTCCGGCGTTCCCCGACCTCGGGCCGCGGCGGGCGGGCAGGGACGCCGACCGGTGCGGCGGGCGCCGGGCGGGCGGGCTGGCCGAGACCGCCGGTGGCGGGCAGGGCGGAGGGCTTCGGGGTCAGGCTCATCGGAGGCGCCTCATGCTGAGCGGGGCGGATCGGAGGCACGCCGAGATCGCCGGCGGGGTCGCGCGGCTGCGGCGTGATGGACAGGGGCGGGGTCTCGGTGGCGGGAAGGGTCGGGCCCTCTCCCTCACGCGGCTTGGTGCGGCCGAAGATGGCCATGCTGGTCCCCCCTGCGGATCGGAGCGCGGAAACGACGAAGCCTCGGCAATGGGGCCCGTGTCCCCGGCCTTCCATCGTGCCTGGGGGCTAACACGGGCTCTCGCACCCGCACAACCGGCCCACCCGAGTTATCCACGCAATACACCCGGCGTTCAGGGAGCCGGGCGGTGCAACAGATGCGTCATCACCGCCGTGCCGAGCACCGGCACCAGCAGGTTCAGCCCCGGCACCAACGCCATCGCCGCCAGCACGCCGCCGGCGCCCAGCACGGTCCAGCGCCGCGCCACGCGCGCGCGCTGGCCGGCCGCGACATCCATCCGCCGCTGCGCCACGCCCTCGAACAGCCCATGGCCCAGCGCGACGGTCGAGACCGCCCACAGCAGCACCGCACCCAGCGGCGGCGCCAGGAACCCGAGCGGCAGCACCAGCAGCGCCAGCGCGCCCATCTTCAGGCCCAGCACGACGTTGAACCGCGCCTGGGCCGTCAGGCTCGCCCCCGCGGCCGGCGGCGGCAGGGCGGGGTAGAAGCGCGCCTCCACCGCCTCCGCGACCGGATTGAGGAACAGGCCCGAGAGCCCGATCATCACCGGCACGAACAGCCAGACCGCAAGCCCCAGCGCGACGAGGCCCCCTGCCGCCGCGGCCAGCCCCGCCAGCCACCCCGTCCCGCCCGCCGCCGCGCCGAGCCCCCAGGCCGCAAGGCCCGCCAGCCCGAGGAAGACGGCGACAGCCGCCAGCAGCCCCTTCAGCAGAGGGCCGAAGAAGGCGGGATCCGGCAGTTGCCGAAGGGCAAGGGCGAAGGCGGCGACCATCGGCGCGGGGTGCCACGGCGCGCGGGGACGCGCCAGGGGCGGTCGACCCAGCGCCGCCGCCGCAGCGACCACGCGTCGGGCGCGGCGTCAGACGACCGGCGGTTCGTGCACCCAGGCGTCGCCGCGCAGGGCCCGCTGGTAGCCGTATGCGTAGAGCGGTCGCATGTAGGCCGGGTCGAAGGGCTTGTCGTAGGGCACGTCGAAGTCGGTGCCAATGAAGGCCAGGTTGAACTCCACCCGGTCGCGCTGCGTCGCGTTGTAGATCCGGATCACGTCGTTGTAACCGGAGGCCGCGATCATCGAGGTGATGGCGCGTCCGGCGATGCCGTAGGTGCGGCGTTCCACATTCGCCCATTCCGGATCGAGCCGGGCGTTCCGGATCACCCAGGCGCGGGCCGGCGGCAGGGGCCGGCGCGCGGCGATGCGTTCCCGCCGCGCCTGACCGACGGAGGCGGGGTACAGGAACACCTGCGCGAAGGCGCCGCCGTCCACATGCATCTCCTGGTGCCGCTGCCCATCCAGCGTCACGTCGAACAGCACGGGGGAGAAGGCGGCGGGAATGGCCGAGGAGGCGAGAAGGATGCGCCGCACCGTCTCCAGCGCCCTGGGGTGGCCGCTGGCGGCGATGGCGCCGATGTTCCAGACGACGGGCTGCTGCGCGTCGAGGTTGGTCGAGCCCACCATCAGCAGCCGCCCGCGCCTGTATTCGGCGGCGATGTCGGCGAGCATGCGCTCATCGAGGTAGCGGGAGATGGTGTTGAACAGCGGCGTGTTGTCGGCGAGGCCGTCGTTGAACAGCGCGGCGTGCAGCAGCCCGCGCATCACCGCGACATCCTTCAGGGTGATGTCGGTGTAGACCGCCTTCAACTCGGCATCCCGGCTGCTGCCGAGGAAGGCGAAGGGTGCGCTGAGCGCGCCGGTGCTGACACCGGTCACCAGAAAGAATTCCGGCCGCCCGCCGACCTGCGTCCAGCCGTTCAGCAGGCCGGCCCCGAAGGCCCCGTTCTCCCCGCCGCCCGAGATGCCGAGCAGGTCGAAGGGCGCGAGGTCGACCGGCCCGCCGCCGATCATGCGACGCGCGGCGGTCCGGAATTCCTCCCCGATCGCCGCCTGGCCTGCGGCCTCCGTGATGAAGAAGCGCTCGTTCGGCAGGCCGAGCACGCTGGCCTGGCTCGACCTGCCGCGCGGCACGGCGGCGAGACGCACCGGCGTCTCACAGGCCGGCAGCGCGAGCGGCAGGCTCCCGGCGAGGGCGAGCCGCAAGGCGGCACGCCGGTTGGGACGAAACTCGGTCATTGGTAGCGGTCCTGGCGGAAGGTTCCTGGGTTCTAGACCGAAACCTTCCGCTGGTCAGGGGCGGATCAGCCCTCGAGCACCTCCAGCACCCGCGGCGGCGACATCGGCAGGGCGTAGAAGCGCTTGCCCGTGGCGTCGTGGATGGCGTTGGCGATGGCGGCCAGCGGCGGCACCAGCGGCACCTCGCCGACGCCGCGCACGCCCTGCGGGTGCTTCGGGTTCGGGATCTCCAGCATCACCGCGTCCAGCATCGGCAGGTCGGAGGCGACGGGCATCCGGTAGTCGAGGAAGCCCGGGTTATCGACCCGGCCCTGCTTGTCGTAGATGTACTCCTCCGACAGCGCCCAGCCGATGCCCTGCGCCATACCGCCCTGCATCTGGCCCTCGACGTAGGAGGGGTGGATCGCCCGGCCGACATCCTGGAAGGAGGTGTAGCGCAGGATGCGGACGATGCCCGTGGCGGGATCGACCTCCACGTCGCAGACATGGGTGGCGAAGCCGCCCTCGGCGCCCGTGGTGTTGAGCTGCTGGCCGGCGCCGATCGGGCCGCCCGTCTCGGACGCCTTGGCGGCGATGTCGGCGAGCGAGAGGCCCGGGAACTTGCCCGCGTTCTCGCCGGCGGGCTTGGCCTCGCCGTCCTCCCAGACCACCGCCTCGGGGTCGATCTTCCAGATCTTCGCCGCCCGCTCGCAGAGCTGCCTGATCACCTTCTCGGTCGACTGCGTGACCACCATGGCCGAGGCGTAGGTGACGCGGCTGCCGCCGGTGAGGTTGGAGAAGCCGATGACGCTGGTGTCGCCGATGAGCACGTTCACCCGCTTGTAGTCGATGCCCAGCAGCTCCGCCGTGATGTTGGCGGTGGAGGCGCGGCTGCCGCCGATATCCGGGTGGCCGGTGACGACGACGACGTTGCCGTCCTCGGTGATGTTGACCTGCGCCGAGGATTCGCCGCCGGCATTGAACCAGAAGCCCGAGGCCACGCCGCGCCCGCGCAGCTTGCCGTCCGGACCCTGCTTCACCAGCGGGGTCTTCACATGGTCATGCGCCAGCGCGGCCTCGATCGTCTCGACGAAGCCGATGCGCGGATAGACCGGGCCGTGCGCGGCCTTGGTGCCTTCCTTGGCCGCGTTCTTCAGGCGGATCTGCAGCGGGTCCATCTTCAGCTGCTCGGCGATCTCGTCGAGCACGCATTCGACCGCATGGCAGCCGATCGGCGCGCCCGGCGCACGATAGGCCGCGACCTTCGAGCGGTTGGAGACGACGTCGACGCCGAAGCTGTGGACATGCGGGATGTCGTAGGGCGCGAAGGCGCAGCCCGCCGCACCACGGATCGGCGAGCCGGGGAGGCAGCCGGCCTGCAGGTGGAAGAGCCCCTTCGCCGCGACGATGGTGCCGTCCTTCTTCGCGCCGATCTTCACCGTGTTGAAGCTGGCCGAGGTCGGGCCGGAGGCGCGCATCACCTCCTCGCGGCTCATCACCATCTTCACCGGGCGGCCGGTCTTCCTGGCCAGCGCCAGCGCCACCGGCTCCAGGTAGATGATGGTCTTGCCGCCGAAGCCGCCGCCGATCTCGGCCGGGATGGCACGGATGTCGTTCTGCTGCATGCCGACCAGCAGGGCGCACATGGCGCGGACCATGAACTGGCCCTGGCTGGACGACCAGACCGTCGCCTTGCCGTCCACCACGCTGACCAGGCAGGCATGCGGCTCGATATAGCCCTGGTGCACGGCGGCGGTGCGGAAGCTGCGCTCCACGATCACGTCGGCTTCGGCGAAGCCGGCGTCGACGTCGCCCTTCTTGTGCTCCAGCGTGCCGGCGATGTTGCTCGGCTTGCCGTCGCGCTTGAGGAAGTCATGCAGGACCGGCGCGTCGGGCTTCATCGCCTCCTCCACGTCGATGACGTGGGGCAGCACCTCGTACTCGACCTCGATCAGCTTGCAGGCCTCGGCGGCGACCTTCTCGTTCACCGCGGCGACGGCGGCGATCGGGTGGCCGTGGAACAGCGCCTTCTCCCGCGCGAGGACGTTGCGCGACATCCAGCGCATGTCCTGGATGCCGAGCGGCACGGCCTTGTCGGTCGGGAAGTGGACCAGGTCCTTGCCGGTGACCACGCCCTTCACGCCGGGCAGGGCCTCGGCCTTCGCCGTGTTGATGGACTTGATGACGGCATGGGCGTGCGGGCTGCGCAGCACCTTGCCCCAGATCATGCCGGGCATGGTGGTGTCGGCGGCATAGGCCGCACGGCCGGTCACCTTGTCGGCGCCGTCGGGCCGCACGGTGCGCTGGCCGATCCACTTGTTGGGGGGGCTTTCGGCGTTCATGGCACGTCTCCTGTCCGGGGTCCGTCGCGGGGGTGGGCCCCCGGCTCGGCTATGCCCCTATCACAACCCGGCCAGCGCGGAAGATCAATGCGGGGGGGATGGGCTTGTCCCGGGGGCAGGACCCGGTCCAGGCTGGCGGGGGGCCGGCCACCCGCCGCGGGAAGCGGCGGGGCATGGCCGCCGGAGGACCGCATGACGCCCAAGATGCTGGCCGCCCGCCGTTCCCTGCTGCTCAGCGCCGCGGCGCTGGCCCTGCCGCGGCCGGGCCTCGCGCAAGCCGGGTTCCCGGACCGCCCGATCCGCCTGATCGTCCCCTGGGCGCCCGGTGGGTCCACCGACGGACAGATGCGGGCCATGGCCCAGGTCGCCGGCCGCGAACTCGGCCAGCCCGTGATCGTCGAGAACAGGCCCGGCGCCCGCGGCACGCTGGGCGCCGCCATCCTGCAGCGGGAGGCGAAGCCGGACGGCTACACCATCGCGCAGATCCATGCCGGGGTGCTGAGCCACCCCTTCATGACCCGCTCCGCCACCTGGGATGCGGCGACGGACTTCACCTATATCCTGGCGATCACCGGCTACCTCTCCGGCCTCGTCGTGCGCAGCGACGCGCGCTGGCAGTCCTGGCAGGAGTTGATCGCGGAGATGCGCGCCAAGCCCGGCAGCATCTCGATCGGCACTTCCGGCGTCGGCGGCGCGAGCCACCTGGTGGTCAGCCAGATCATGCTGGCCGAGAAGCTGGAATGGCTGCACGTGCCGTATCGGGGCGTCGCCGAGACGACGACGGCGCTGCTCTCCGGCCAGGTGGACGCGATTGCCGATTCTTCAGGCTGGGCGCCGCATGTCGATGCGGGCCGCATGCGCATCCTGGCGCTGTGGTCGAATGACCGGGCCAGGCGCTTCCCGGAGGCGCCGACCATCAAGGAACTCGGCCACGATGTCGGCGGCATCGCGCCCTACGGGCTGGCCGGGCCGAAGGGGATGGATCCCGCCATCGTGAAGGTGCTGCATGATGCCTTCAAGAAGGCGCTGTTCGATCCCGTCCACATGCAGGCGCTGGAGCGCTTCGACATGCCGGTGCTCTACATGACCGGCGAGGACTTCCAGAAATGGGTCGCGGCGCGCACGCCCATCGAGCGCGACCTGATCAAGCGGCTCAACATATCGTTCGACGCAGGTTGAAAAGAAGGAATCCCCCATGTCCCGCCTCGGCTTCGGCGCCTTCCTCGCGCCGCACCACCCCATCGGTGAGCACCCGATGCTGCAATTCCGGCGCGACATCGCGCTGGTCGAGCATCTGGACAACCTCGGCTACGACGAGTTCTGGTGCGGTGAGCATCATTCGAGCGGCTGGGAGATGATCGCCTCCCCCGAGATGTTCCTCGCCGCCGCGGCGGAGCGCACGAAGCGCATCAAGCTCGGCACCGGCGTCGTCTCCCTGCCCTACCATCATCCCTTCAACGTCGCGCAGCGCCTGGTCCAGCTCGACTGGATGAGCGGCGGGCGCGCCATCTTCGGCTCCGGCCCCGGGGCGCTGGCCTCCGACGCGCATGCGCTGGGGATCGACCCGATGCTGCTGCGCGACCGCCAGGACGAGGCGATCGGCATCATCCGCCGGCTGATGAAGGGCGAGCGCATCACCTACAAGGGCGAGTGGTTCGAGCTGAACGACGCCGCCCTCCAGCTTCTGCCGCTGCAGGAGGAGATGCCCTTCGCGGTGGCGTCGCAGATCAGCCCCTCCGGGATGACCCTGGCGGGCAAGTACGGCATCGGCATCATCTCGATCGGCTCCCTGTCCAGCGAGGGGCTGAACGCGCTGCCGACACAGTGGAGCTTCGCCGAGGATGCGGCGAAGAAGGCCGGCACCACGGTGGACCGCAAGAACTGGCGCGTGCTGCTGAGCTGGCACATCGCCGAGACGCGGGAGAAGGCGAAGGAGCAGGCGCGCGACGGCCTGCTGCGCCACCACAACGAATACGTCTACGGCACCCTGCAGCGCCCCGGCCTGAAGCCCTTCGCCGACCGGGACGAGGCGGTGGAGAAGACCGCCTTTGGCCCGGGCGCGGTGGCCACCATCGGCACGCCGGACGACCTGATCGCCCGCATCAAGCAGGTGCTGGACCTGTCGGGCGGTTTCGGCACGGTGGTCGGCTTCGTGCATGACTGGGCGAACCCGGAGAACACCATGCGGTCCTGGGACATGGTCGCGCGCTACGTGGTGCCGGAGATCAACGGCTACATGCGCAAGCTGCGCGAGTCGCGGGAATTCGTGGCGACCAACCGCGAATACTTCGACCGCGCCAAGCAGGCGGTGATGGCCAAGATCACCGAGAACGCGGCGGCCGCCGAGGCGCTGAAGGTGACGAAGTCGCCGATGCTGGCGGCGTCGGGCTCCAACGTGCCGGATTTCGCGCAGGTGAAGCCGGCCGCCGAATAGCCGCCTGTCAGGCGGCGGGGTCGAGGCCGAAGGCCCGCAGGCGCTCCGGTGTCAGCGCGGCCTTCAGCCAGGCAAGGAACCCCGCCGCCTCCGGCGCCGCGCCCGCGAAGAGCGCGGCGGTGAAGACGGCGCGCGTGTTCACCGCCTCCGGCAGCTTGCCGACGATGTCGACACCGGGGATCGCCATCAGCTCGCTCACCTGCTGGAAGGCGAGCGTCACCTCCCCGCGCGCCGCGAGTTCCGCCGTGAAGCCCTGCGGGATGACAGTGGCCTTGGCATTCACCGCCGCCGCGATGCCGAGCCGCTCGATCAGCGCCGCGAAGAAGATCCCGCTCGCCCCCGCGCGGGAATAGGCGATGGACGGCGCCGCCAGCAGCGCAGCCGTGAAGGCCTCGGGCGTCGAGATGTCTGGCCTGGGGGCGCCTGCCTTCACCGCCAGGCCGACATAGGAATGGCAGAGATCAGCCGCCGTGCCCGGCGCCAGCACGCCGCGCGCGGTCCCCGCCGCGACACCTTCGGCCGTCAGGATCGCCACGTCGCCGCGCGCCCCCTCCGCGATCGCAGCCACGAGGCGCGCGGTGGGGTCGAAGCGGATCTCCACCTCGAAGCCGGCATCGCGGATCGCGGCGTCGAGGTCGCGCAGCGCGCCGGCCACGGCCAGCGTCGACATCACCCGGATCGTCATCGCGCGAGCCTCACCACCGGCAGGGCCAGCCCCTCGCCATTGTCCTCGACGCCGATGACCAGCTTCGTGCCGAGTGCCAGCGCGCCGTCCCCCGCATCGCGCAGCGGCGCCAGGATGCGCACCCCCTCCGGCAGGTCAGCGGTGACAAGCGTGAAGGGCGGGATGCCACGGAAGGCCGGATGGAAGGGATGGTGCGCGACGGTCCAGCTATGCACCGTCGCGGTGCCCTGCGCCTCGACCCAGTCATGGCCGAAGCTGTGGCAGGCATCGCAGAGCGGGCGCGGGTAGTGGCGGATCTTGCCGCATCCGGTGCAGCGCTGCAGCAGCAGCTTCCCGGCGGCGAGCCCGTCCCAGTAGGGACGGGTCAGCGGGCCGATCTCCGGCGTCGGCTTGGCGATCGCGTCCATGCTCAACCCCGCGCCATGATGGCGATCGTCCCGTCGCCGAGATCGCCATAGCCGGTCACCAGCCCGACCTCCGCATCGCGCACCTGCGCCGCGCCGGCCTCCCCGCGCAACTGCCGCACCAGTTCGACCACGTGGTTCATCCCCGCCATGTGCGCCTGGCTGAGCAGCCCGCCATGGGTGTTCACCGGCAGCCGCCCGTCGAGCCCGAGCGCGCCGCCCTCCACGAAGGCGCCGCCCTCGCCCTTGCCGCAGAAGCCCATGTCCTCAAGCTGGCAGAGCACCACCCAGGTGAAGCAGTCATAGATCTCGGCGACGTCGATATCGGCCGGCGTCACGCCGGCCATGGCGAAGGCGCGCGCGGCAGCCTTGGCGAGCCCGACGCGCGTCATGTCCGGGCGTTGGGTGATCGCGCTGGGGCTGTCCGGATGTCCCTCCGCCACGCCGGTCACCAGCACGCGGGGCTTGGCCATGTCGCGCGCCACGTCGGCGGCGCTGACGATGACGGCGCAGGCGCCGTCGCTCTCCAGGCTGCAGTCGAACAGGTGGAACGGGTCGGCGATGATGCGCGAGGCCTGGTGGTCCTCGATGCTCAGCGGCTGCCGCATCCGCGCATTGCCGTTGAGGATTGCGTGCCGCCGCGTCGTCACAGCAATCTCGGCCAGTTGCCGCGATGTGGTGCCGTAGAGCTCCATGTGCCGCCGCGCCATCGGCGCATAGAACTGCGCCGGCGCCATCGCGCCCATGGGCGACTCGAACTCCCCCACCGTACGGAATTGCGGCATCGCCTGGATGCGCGCACCGATGCGCTGGTTCTGCCCGCTGCGCCCGAGCCGCCCCAGCGGCATCAGCACGTGGCGGCAGAGCCCCGTCGCGACCGCCGCCGCCGCACACTGCACCGCCGCAACCGCTCCCGCGCCGCCGAGCGGCGTGGTGGTGGAGAAGCGCAGGTCCGGGATGCCGAGGTTGGTGACGAAATCCTCGGCGACCGTCGCGCCGCCGCCCATCGGCATGACGATGCCGTCGATGTCGCGGGGATGCAGCCCGGCGTCGCGCAGCGCGGCGAGGGATGCCTGCAATTGCAGCTCCAGGATCGTCTTGCCCGGCGCGTCATGGGTGAAGTCGGTATCGCCGACGCCGGTGACGGCGGCTTTGCCGGAAAGGCTCATCGCATCGCCACTCCCGCCGCGCGCAGCGCCGCGACGATGCCGGGCTGCACCTCACGCAGCGCGGCCATGTACTCCTCCCGCGTCATCGGTCGGGCGGCGATGCTGGTGGCGGCCTGCCGCGCCTGCACCGCCGGATCATTGGCGGCCTCCAGCAGGGCATCGGCGAGCTTCTGGTGGATCTCCCGCGGCACCCCGGTGGGCGTGGCGAAGCCGATGAGCTGGCGCGTCACCGTATCGTAACCGAGTTCCCGCAAGGTCGGCACGTCGGGGAATTCCGGCCAGCGATCGACGCTGGCGGAGGCCAGCATACGGAGCTGCCCGCCGCGGACCAGCGGGATCATCTCCGGTGTGCCCGTATAGCTGTCGACATGGCCGCCCGCGACCGCCGTCGCCGCATCCGTGATGCTGCCATAGGCGACGTAGTTAAGGTCCGCCCCGGTCATTCGCTTGAGATCGAAGAAGCTGACCGCGGAGCCGGGATTGGTGGTGGCGAAGCTGAGCGGGCGGCGCTTCCCGGCGGCGATGAAATCCGCCAGCGTCTTCACCTCCGGCAGCGAGGGACCGGCGGGGATGCCGATGC
>JAIYAI010000764.1 GCA_027489135.1 Acetobacteraceae bacterium | reverse complement strand
TCCAGCGTGCAGAGCACGAGGTCGGGGTTGGAGATCTCGATGTCGCCGGTGGTCTGGATCTGCCCCGCCGTCACCTCGCCCGGGCCATTGGCCGTGAGCTGGAGGCGCTTCGGGCCCTCGCCCTGCATGCGGATGGCAAGCTGCTTCACGTTCAGTACGATGTCCGTGACGTCCTCGCGGACGCCCTGGATGGAGCTGAACTCATGCAGCACACCGTCGATGCGGATGGCCGTGACGGCCGCGCCCTGCAGGGACGACAGCAGCACGCGCCGGATCGCATTGCCGAGCGTCATGCCGAAGCCACGCTCCAGCGGCTCGGCCACGATCTGCGCGGTGCGCTCCGGGTCCGGCCCGACCTCGACGTCGAGCTTCTCGGGCCGGATGAGCGAGCGCCAGTTCCTCTCGATCACATCCTATCTCCTTCAAGCGCGGGAAGGGCGGCGGGCCACCGCATCAGCGGCCGGCCTGCTCGCCCCTTCCAGCGAACGGGCCGGCGGCAGATGCCGCGGCCCTGACCCGTATCAGACGCGCCGACGCTTGCGCGGGCGGCAGCCATTGTGCGGGATCGGCGTCACGTCGCGGATGGCCGTGACGTAGAAGCCCACGGCCTGCAGGGCGCGCAGCGCGCTCTCGCGGCCCGACCCGGGGCCGCTCACCATGATCTCGAGCGTCTCCATCCCGTGCTCGCGCGCCTTGCGGCCGGCATCCTCGGCCGCGACCTGCGCCGCATAGGGGGTGGACTTGCGGCTGCCCTTGAAGCCCTGGCTGCCGGAGGACGACCAGGCGATCGCATTGCCCTGCGCGTCCGTGATCGTCACGATCGTGTTGTTGAAGGACGCCAGCACATGGGCAACGCCCGAGCTGATGTTCTTGCGTTCCTTCTTGCGCGGGCCGCCACGGGCGCCGCCACGGGGTTCGCGGGCCATCTTACTTCGTCACCTTCTTCTTGCCGGCGATCGGCACGGCCTTGCCCTTGCGCGTACGGGCATTGGTGTGGGTGCGCTGGCCGCGGACCGGCAGGCCCTTGCGGTGACGCAGGCCGCGGTAGCAGGCCATGTCCATCAGGCGCTTGATGTTCATCGCCACTTCGCGGCGAAGGTCGCCCTCCACCCGGTAGTCGCGGTCGATCAGCTCGCGGATGCGCAGGATCTCGTCGTCGGTGAGCTGGTTCACGCGACGCTCCTCGGGGATGCCGAGGGCA
Organism: Acetobacteraceae bacterium; assembly: GCA_027489135.1. Classification (GTDB taxonomy): domain Bacteria; phylum Pseudomonadota; class Alphaproteobacteria; order Acetobacterales; family Acetobacteraceae; genus JAIEOP01. The sequence goes on along the minus strand of JAIYAI010000764.1, from coordinate 4,162 downwards.
TGGCAGATGTCGAGCGCGTTCTTCGGCCCGATGCCGTAGATGTAGCGCAGCGAGATCGGCACGCGCTTGTTCGTGGGGATGTTAACGCCGGCGATGCGCGCCACTGCTCAGCACTCCTGGAGACCCTCGTCGCGCCGGCAGGGCCGCCCGGTCGACGAACAATCCGCGTTTTCAAAGACAATGCGCGGCCCGGGCGGACCCCCAAAAGGGGTAGCCCCGGCCGAGAGAGGCGCGGGTTATACCGGCAGGCCCCCTGCCGTCAAGCCTGCGCGATTCCGAGTCTAGCCGCCGGACTTCCCGAGGATGGCCTCGATCTGGCTGGAGACCTCGTTCATCTCCGCCATCCCGTCCACCACCCGCAGCACGCCACGGCCGGCATAGTAGGGCAGCAGCGGTGCGGTCTGCTTGTGATAGGCCTCGAGGCGGGCCGCCACCGTCTCCGCCTTGTCGTCGGCCCGGCGCGTGAACTCCGTCCCGCCGCAGGAATCGCAGACGCCCGCCACCTTCGGCTGCTTGAAGCTGTCGTGCCAGCCCTCGCCGCACTTGGCGCAGGTGTAGCGGCCGGAAATCCGCTCCACCATCGCCGCGTCGTCGACCTGCAGTTCGATCACGTGATGCAGCGGCATCTTCTTGTCCGCCAGCACCAGGTCCAGCGCCTCGGCCTGCGCGCCCGTGCGGGGGAAGCCCTCCAGGATGAAGCCCTTGGTCACGTCGGGCTGGGAGACCCGGGCCGAGAGCATGGCAATGATGATGGCATCGGGGACGAGGTCGCCCCGCTCCATGATTGCCTTGGCCTGCAGCCCGATCTCGGAGCCGGACTTGACCTCGGCCCGCAGCATGTCGCCGGTCGAGATCTGCTTCAGGCCGTAGCGGTCCTCGAGCCGCTTGGCCTGGGTGCCCTTGCCGGCGCCAGGGGGGCCGAGCAGGATCAGGTTCATTGGTCCGGTCTCCTTCGGACAGGCGGGGCTTGCCTGCCCCTTGTAAGCCGGACTGGGACGTCCTGGCGACGACTCTGTTGCAGATGTGCGGCAGCCGTGCCTGCCGCACCGGCCGGGCCGCGGGCTAGCGCACCCGCGGCGCCCCGCGGCCACCGAGACGGGCCTTGCGGAGCAGCCGGTGGTCCTGGTGCGCGAAGAGGTGCGACTGTACCTGCGCAACCGTGTCCATGGTCACGGAGACGATGATCAGCAGCGAGGTGCCGCCGAAGTAGAAGGGCACGCCATAGTGGCTGATCAGGATCTCGGGGATCATGCAGACCAGCACCAGGTAGATCGCGCCCACCGCGGTCAGCCGGGTCAGCACGCGGTCGAGGTAGTCCGCGGTGTGCTGGCCGGGCCGGATGCCGGGCACGAAGCCGCCGTACTTCTTCAGGTTGTCCGCCGTCTCCACCGGGTTGAACACCACCGCGGTGTAGAAGAAGGCGAAGAACATGATCAGCGAGGCGTAGAGCAGCATGTAGAGCGGCTGGCCATGCGCCAGCGCCGCCGCCACGTCCTGCAGCCAGCCGCCTTCCGCATCGGCCGTGCCGAAGCCCTGGATGGTCGCCGGGATCAGCAGCAGCGAGGAGGCGAAGATCGGCGGAATCACCCCGGCGGTGTTCAGCTTCAGCGGCAGGTGGGTGTTCTCGCCGCCGAACATGCGGTTGCCGACCTGGCGCTTCGGGTACTGGATGGGGATGCGGCGCTGCGCCCGCTCGATGAAGACGACGAGCGCGATGACGACCAGGCCCATCAGCAGGAAGGCGAGGATGAACAGCGTCGACAGCGCGCCGGTACGGCCGAGTTCGAAGGTGGCGACCAGGGCGGAGGGCAGGTTGGCCACGATGCCGGCGAAGATGATCAGCGAGATGCCGTTGCCGACGCCGCGGGCGGTGATCTGCTCGCCCAGCCACATCAGGAACATCGTGCCGCCGACCAGGGTGATCACGCAGGAGATGCGGAAGAACCAACCCGGATCGACGACGGCGGGCCCGAAGCTGCCGCGGATGCCCTCCAGCCCGACGCTGATGCCGTAGGCCTGGAAGACCGCGATCACCACCGTGAGGTAGCGGGTGTACTGGTTGAGCTTCTTCCGCCCGGTCTCGCCCTCCTTCTTGAGGGTCTCGAGCGAGGGTACCGCGGCCGTCATGAGCTGGATGATGATGCTGGCCGAGATGTACGGCATGATGTTCAGCGCGAAGACGGTCATGCGCCCGAGCGCGCCGCCCGAGAACATGTCGAACATGCCGAGGATGCCGCCGCCGTGCTGGGCCAGCATCTCCCCCATCACCGCGGCATCAACGCCGGGCACCGGGATATAGGTGCCGAGTCGGTAGACGATCAGCGCGCCCAGGGTGAACCAGATGCGCTTCTTCAGCTCGGTCGCCTTGGCGAGGACGCCGAGGTTAAGATTGGCGGCGAGTTGCTCGGCAGCGGAGGCCATGCTTGGTCGGTGCTCCTCGCGGGCACGGCGCCGTGGTGGGGGCGCCGCGACCGGACCGGGTCAGTAGCCCCGCCCCCTGGGTGGGGCAAGCACGGGGCCTTCAAACGCACAGCGCGGGACAGGCCGAAAGGCCGCCCCGCGCTGGTCTCGGTCGGTGGCCGAAGCCCTCAGGCCTCGGCGGTCTCGGCAGCCGGCGGGTTCAGCACGGTCACCGTGCCGCCCGCCGCCTGGATCGCCGCGATGGCGGTGGCGGAGGCGCCGGAGACGGTGATGGTCACCGCGCGCTTGATCTGCCCGTTGCCCAGCAGGCGCACGCCGGCGAGGGTCGCCTTGGTGCGCACGATCCCGGCCGCGCGCAGCGCCGCCTCGTCGATCGGCTGGTCCGCGGGCAGCTTGCCGGCCTCGATCGCCGCGTCGAGCGCGCCGAGATTCAGCGGCGCATACTCGCGGCGGAACGGGTTCTTGAAGCCCCGCTTCGGCAGGCGGCGATGCAGCGGCAGCTGGCCGCCTTCGAAGCCGTTGAGGGACACGCCTTCGCGCGCCTTCTGGCCCTTCACGCCCTTGCCCGAGGTCTTGCCCTTGCCGGAGCCGATGCCGCGGCCAAGGCGCTTGAACTTCGGGCGCGCGCCGGGATTGTCGCGCAGCTCGTTGAGCTTCATCGGATCACGAACCCTTCCCCGGGGTCTCGTCCACCTTCACCAGGTGGGCGACCTTCCGGATCATGCCGCGAACGGCCGGAGTGTCCTCCAGCTCCCGCGAGCGGTGCAGCTTGTTCAGGCCGAGCCCGATCAGCGTCTCCCGCTGGCCGGGCTTGCGGCCGATGGGCGACCCGGTCTGGGTCACCTTCACGGTCGGCTTGTCAGACATTCGCGGCCTCCGTCGCCTCGCCGGCCGGCTGGTCCTTGCGGGGGCCCAGCAGGTCGGCGACCTTCTTGCCGCGCCGCGTCGCCACGGCGCGCGGGCTGGTGCAGTTGGTCAGGGCCGCGAAGGTGGCCTTGACCATGTTGTGCGGGTTGGTCGAGCCGGTGCACTTGGCAACCACGTCGCCGATGCCCAGCGTCTCGAACACCGCGCGCATCGGGCCGCCGGCGATGATGCCGGTGCCCGGCGGGGCGGCGCGCAGGATCACGCGGCCGGCGCCGAACTCGCCGATGACGTCGTGGTGCAGCGTCCGGCCCTCGCGCATCGGCACGCGGATCATCGTCCGCTTCGCCTGCTCGGTGGCCTTGCGGATCGCTTCCGGGACCTCGCGCGCCTTGCCGGCGCCCCAGCCGACGCGGCCCTTCTGGTCTCCGACGACGACCAGCGCGGCGAAGCTGAAGCGGCGACCGCCCTTCACCACCTTCGCCACGCGGTTGATGGTGACCAGCTTGTCCTTCAGCTCGTCGCCTTCGGACTGCTGCGGACGGTTGTCGCGGTCACGGTCGCGGCCGCGGCCGCGGCCACGACGCTCGCCGCTTTCGCCGCCGTCGCCGCCGCCGGAATGGGGTGCACGTGCCATCAGGTGCGTCCTCAGAAGTCCAGGCCGCCCTCTCGGGCGGCATCGGCCAGGGCCTGGACCCGGCCATGATACAGGTAGGGCCCGCGGTCGAAGACGACCTTGGTCACCCCGGCGGCGACGGCACGCTCGGCGACCTTGCGGCCGACCGCGGCCGCGGCCTCTTTGTCGGCGCCGGTCTTCAGGGCCTCGCGCAGGTCCTTCTCGAGCGTCGAGGCGGCCGCGAGGGTGCGGGCCTGCCCG
>JAIYAI010000445.1 GCA_027489135.1 Acetobacteraceae bacterium | reverse complement strand
GGCAGGAAGGGGGAGGAGGTGGCGCGGCGCTCGGCGCCCAGCGGCGGCAGGATCACCTCGCGCACCTCGTCATGGAGCGCGAGCATGCGCAGCAGCGCCGCGTCGAAGCGGCCTGAGGCGTAGTATTCGGTGCTGCTGGCGAATTCGTACTCAAATCCGAACTCGTCCAGGAAGCTGCGCAGCCGCGCGTTGTTGTGCTGGCCGAAGCTCGGATGCGTGCCGAAGGGGTCGGGGATGCGCGTCAGCGGCTTGCCGAGATGCGGGACCAGCAACTCCTTGTTCGGGATGTTGTCTGGCACCTTGCGCAGCCCGTCCATGTCGTCGCTGAACGCGATCAGGCGGGAGGGCAGGCCGGTCAGCCGTGTGAAGGCGCGCCGCACCCAGGAGGTGCGCGCCACCTCGCCGAAGGTGCCGATATGGGGCAGGCCGGAGGGGCCGTAGCCGGTCTCGAACAGCGCATCCCCTTTGCCTGACTTGGCCAGGCGGTCGGCGACCTTGGCGGCTTCCTCGAAGGGCCAGGCCTTGACGGTACGGAGCGAGAGGTCGGCGTTCATGGGGCGCAGATGGCAGGGGGGTGGCCCAGGGTCAACGCAAGCCGGCGCTTGCGGCTGCATCAGCAGGAATGATAACTGTTATCTATCTGATCCGGAGGGAGCCATGCCCCGCAGCTTCGCCCTCGGCGCGCATTTCGAGGCGCTGATCGACGCCCTGGTCCAGGGCGGGCGGTACAACAATGCCTCGGAGGTGGTGCGCGCGGGGCTGCGGCTGCTCGAAGACCAGGAGGCGAAGCGCCAGCACTTCGTGGCTGAGATCCGGGCCTCGATCGGGGAGAACGAGCGGGCCGGGGTGTTTGTCGAGGCCGACGCGGTGAACCGGCCCAGTCATGAAGCCGGGCCGCTGGCATCATGCCAAGCAGCCACAGGCAAACCCGGCGCGGTTCAGTCGAGAGCTGCTGCGCGAAGCTGACCCGCCAGCGGATCCGCCGCGGCAGCTTCCATGGCCTCGTCGCCCTGCAGGCGGCCATCAAGCGCGACCTCGCCGAGCACAACGCCGATCCCGGGCCCCTGGTCCGGACCGCATCGGCCAGCGCCATCACCGCAACGCTCGACAGGCTTGATGCAGCAACCGCATGAGTCAAAGCACTGGATTCGTCCGTCTCGGGCCGGACGGGAACCCGACAAGCTGCTAGACGAAGCGTGATGCATCTCCCCGACGATACCATCCCCGACGCCCCGCCCGAAGGCTTCCTGCGCCGCGACATGCGTGGCGGCTTCCTCGCCGCGCTGGCGCCGATCTGGCAGCGCCGCGACGCCGACGGCTTCACGACCTTCGGCATCCGCATCCAGAAGCGCCACTGCAACGCCATGGACATGGGCCATGGCGGTATGCTCTCGACCTTCGCCGACATCGTCCTCGGCCTCGGCAGCTACGAGCAGGCGAAGGTGACCGGCTTCTTCATCACCATCAGCCTGACCACGGACTACCTGGCCCCCGCGCCGCTCGGTGCCTGGCTGCAATGCCGCCCCGACCTCGTGCGCGCGACGCGGAGCATCCTCTTCATGCAGGGCGTCTTCACCGCCGACGGCGTGCCATGTCTCCGGGCCAACGGGCTGTTCAAGGCGCCGCCGCCGCAAGGCTGACCCGGTCGCGGGGATCCCGCAACGAAACGGCTTGCCGGCGGACGCGCCCACGATCACGATGCCATCACGCGCGCCGGGCCAGAACGGCCACGACGACGATGAGGGGACGGATGGGGATGGACGAAGGCGGAGATCGCGCCGGGGCGCCGCGCGCGCGCCCGTCCGGCTGTCCCGCGTCCGCCCTTGCCGCGACGGCTGGCCCGGGCCCCTCCTTCCCCTGGCCGCCGCAGGGCTTCCGCCATCTCTTCCCGGATCTGCCGCCGCCGCCGGCTCCGATGGTCGATCTCGATTCGCGCAAGCGCCTCGGCCGCCTCGCCCAGGCGATGCAGGCCGCCAGCCCGGACGACCCGGCCGGCGACAACCCGGACATCCCTGCGGGCTACACCTACCTGATGCAGTTCGTCGCGCATGACATCGTGCGCACCGAGACGCCCTTCTGGGGCATCGACACGCTTGATCGCGGCACGCGCGACCTCGCGGTGTCGCGCCTGCGGCTCGATACGCTCTACGGCGGCGGCCCCAACCAGTGCCCCTTCGCGTATCTCGCCGACGCACGGGCGCGCCTGCGCATCGCGCCGATCGCGCCCGACCCGAAGGACGGCAAGGCAGGCCCGCCGCTGCGCGACATCCCGCGCACGCGCCTCGATCCGCCGCCGCCGCATTGGCCGAAGACCCGGCCGCCGCCACTGGACGAGGCGTTGCTGGTCGACCCGCGCAATGACGACAACAGCAATGTCTCCCAGGTCACGGTGCTCTTCGCCGCCCTGCACAACGCCATCGTCGACCTGCTGGTGAAGGCGAAGGGCGACCCCGGCATGGCCTATGGCGTGGCGCGGGAGGCGGCGACGCTGCTCTACCGCCGCATGCTGCGCGAAGACCTGCTGCCGCGGCTGCTGCACCCGAAGGTCATGGCGCACTATAAGGGGCTCGACCCCGCGCACTTCCTCGATGCCGGCGGGGCGGACCCGCATGCCATGGCGCTCGAATTCTGTGCCGGCGCCTTCCGCTGCGGCCATGCGATGGTGCGGGAAACCTACCGCATCAATGACGCCACCGACCACGACCTCGGCGAGATCCTGCGCGCCACCTCCGGCGGCGGCGCAGGTGCAATGCCGCTGAACCGGACCTGGATCATCCGCTGGTCGCGCTTCTTCGCGCTGGC
>JAIYAI010000648.1 GCA_027489135.1 Acetobacteraceae bacterium | reverse complement strand
GTGGCGATGCCCGAGAAGCCGGGGGCCGGGGTGAAGGTGAGGGCACCGAAGGTCGGATCGATCGCCCAGGTGCCGACGCCGGCGACGGTGAGGGTGCGGCCGTCGCTGCCGGGATCGGCGCCGAGCAGGCGGACGGAGGTATCGTCGAGGCCGCCGACCGTGTCGGTGTCGTTGCCGGTGATGAAGACGAAGATCTCCATGTCGCGGCCGGTGCCGAGGCTGTCGGGGGTGGCGACGGGGGTGTCGTTGACGACCTCGAAGGCGCCGAGTTCGGGCGTCGCGTCGCGGGTGATGCCGCGCTGGTCGGTGGTGGTCGCGGTGGCGGGATCGGCGCCGCCGAGGGCGGGGTTGGTGGGGGAGAGCAGGAGGGCGACGGTTTCGGTGGGGCCGCCATTGTCGGCGGCGACACCGGCCACGGTGCCGCCGGCGAGGACGATGGTGGTGGCGAAGACCTCGGCCGCGGTGGTGGTGCCGGTGAGGGTGGCGCCGGTGGTGATGTCGCCGGTGCCGCTGTCGTTGCCGATGATGTTGTTGCCGGTGAGGATGGGGGCGGTGCCGCCGCGGGTCGAGATGTTGTCGCCGGTCACGCCGGCGCCAGTCGTCTCGTTGCCGAGGATGATGCTGTTGGCAACGACCAGGGGCCCGTTGAAGAAGTAGGCCCCGCCCCCGCTGCCGCCACTGCTGTTGCCCGTGATCGTGCTCCCGGCGATCGCGACATCATCGGTAGAAAGACTTCCACCGGCATAACGACTTCCATATCTACCGAAGATCCCGCCGCCGAGGCTGGTGGAATCCAGGGCGCGGTTGCCGCTGATGGTGCTGTTCTGGAACGAGATAAGGCCGCCGACAAAGACTCCGCCGCCATTGGCAAACCCACCGGTCGTGCTGTTGTCGGACACGGTACTGTCGACCAGCGTGACGTCTCCGCGCGCGGCAATGCCGCCGCCCCATGACGAGTAGCCAAAGGTATGATTGTCCGTGACGGTGCTGCGCAGCAGCGTGGCATCGCGGGCATAGATGGCGCCGCCTGGCGTCCCGCCGCCGGACGTGGCGTTGCCCTGAACATGAGTATCGATCAGCGTGACGAAAAGCGCCGCCACGGCGCCACCACCCGCGTTCATATCGGAGTTGATGTCCACGGAAGTCGTGGCGTAGCCACCCGTCAGCGTGAGATTCTTGAGGACGAGGTCATCCTGGCGGAAGGGACTTTCTCTGTTTGCCGTGCGGTCGAATTCCAGGATCCGGCTGTTGTCGGACAGTAGGCTGATGCCCTCGCGGCTGGCCAGCACATCGGTGATCCCGGCCGCGTCCGTGATGTCGTTGCCAAGGCGGTCGCCGGTGATGAGAACGCCGGCGGGACCGCCATCGATGATCAGCTTGGACTGAGCGACAGAGGCCTGGAGCTTGATCGCGCCCAGGGTCAGGCGAATGGTGGCTGCGGCGCCACCGTCGAAGATCGTGGGATCGAAGGTGATCGTGTCGTCGCCCGGACGGACATTGGCATAGATCACCGCCTCCCGCAGGGAGGTGAGGCCATCGAAGCCGTCGAAGATGTCGGCCGCGGTGGTGACCCGGAGGGGATCGGTGGCAGATGGCACCACCTCGAAGGCGCCGATATCGCGTATGGTGGTTCCGTCGGCTGCCACCCCGAAGACGTCGGATGCCGGGATGCCGCGTGCATCCGCGGTTGTCAGGCCCTTATTCGCGCGGTCGATGGCGGGATTGGCGTTGTTCGCCACGAGCGCCACGGTGGGCACCGGCCCCCCATCGTCCGCCAGAACGCCCGCAAGCGTCCCATCGGGAAGCGCCGCGATCTCCTGGAACACCGTCTCCAGATCGTAGATCTTTACCGGGGTCCGCCCGGGCAGCAGACCGTTGATATATTCCGATTCCAGTACCTTTTCGTCCCCAAAGGTACTAAGCGGGAGTATCACACCGCCACGCAGACCGAGAAGGCTCGCTGAAGAGTTGATGGGGCCAGCCGTGGGCTGCAGTGTCACCGCACCTGTGTACGCGCCAAATCCGCTGCTTGGGACATCCGCACTTCTGTAGAAGCCGGTGTTTTCATTGCGGACGCCAGCGCCCGTGGTGACATTTCCAACAATGATGCTGTTCGTGATGTAGCTGTTGCGGCCGAACAGCCCGCCACCATCGGCCGAGTAGGTATAACCGGCCCCAAAGAAGGTGTTGCCGGCGGGGCCGTAGGGGCGAGGCACGCCAACGCCCGCGGTGCTGTTGCCGGTGACGGTGCTGTTCACGGCATAGAGCTTGTTCCCATACGCCCCGCCGCCCGCGGACCCGTCGCCCGAGGTCGAATTGCCGACCAGCGTCGCGTTGGTCAGCCTGAGGAATTGCGCCGACACACCGCCGCCGCGCGAGAAGTCTCCCGTCGTGCTGTTGCCGGCGATGGTGCTGTCGACGACCTGCAATTCGAGGCCGCCACGCACGCCGCCGGAGCGCTCGCCATCCGCTGTCGTGCGCCCGCCGGTGATGGTCAGCCGCTCGATCACCACAAGGTCGGTGTTCAGCGCATCGAACACCCGCGTGTTGTCATCCAGCCGATCCTCACCGAGCAGGCTCGCCGCGACATCCGTCACACCGCCCGCATAGGTGACGTCGTCGCCGTTCCGATCCCCCGTGATCAGCACGCCATTCGGCCCGCCATCGATTGTCAGGTTCTCGCCGATCCCGATCGTCCCGCCGGTCAGCCGGATGACATCCGCCGCCTCGCCGTTGAACACGGCCTGGTCGAAGCTGACCGTGTCCATGCCGCCGCGCGCATTGGCATAGGCCACCGCCTCGCGCAGGCTCGTCAGCCCGTCGAAGGCATCGACCACATCCGCCGCCGTGGTGACGACCAGGGACTGCGCCTCCGCCGGCGTCGCCACCTCGAAGGCGCCGAGGTCGCGCACCGCCGCGCCGCTGCCGCTCGCGCCGAGGCCCGGCACCTCCACCGCCGCCACGCCGCGCGCATCGGCCGCGACGGTGCCGCCGCTGCCGCCAGCGATCGCCGGGTTCACGCCGGCGCGCAGCGCCACCGTCCCGACCGGCCCGCCATGGTCGGCCAGCACGCCGGCGACGCTGCCGCCCGGCCCGGCCATTGTCGCCGCGAAGACCGCCGCGGCATTTGTATCGCCGATGTCGGTCGCGCCGCTGAATACATCCGCGGCGCCCGCGCCCTTGCCCAGGATGTTGCCGCCGGTCAGCACGAGCGGCGTGCCGGAGGAGACCTCGTCCCCCGCCGTGCCGGCCGCGCCCGATGCATTGCCCAGCACGATGCTGTTCGTCAGCGTCAGCGTGCCGAGCGCGGCGAGGCCGCCGCCCTGGGTCAGGCCGCTGGCCGTCGCGTTGTTGGTGACGGTGCCGTTGGTCAGCGTCATGTTGCCGCCGGCATAGGCCGCGCCACCGAGGCTGAAGTCGCCCGCGGTCGCGTTGCCGGTGAAGGTGACGTTGACGAAGGCGGCATTGCCGGCGGCGAAGGCGGCGCCGCCGGGCGCGGTGGTCCCGCCGGTGCCGTTGCCGGCCAGGGTGCTGTCGGTGATGGTCAGCGTGTCGGTGCGCACGGCGCCGCCGCCCTCGAAGAGGTCGGCGACATAGCCGCCGGTCAGGGTCAGGTGGCTCAGCGTCAGGGCGACGCCGAAGCCGGCATCGAGGATGCGGCTGTTGTCGTCGAGCGCGCCGGCGGCACGGCTGGCGGCGAGGTCGGTGATGCCGGCCGTGGTGACGTCGTCGCCGTTGGCGTCGCCGGTGATGAGCACGCCGTTCGCGCCGCCGTCGATGGTCAGGGATTCGGTGACGGTGATCTGGCCGGTGGTGAGGCGGATGCGGTCCGCGGCCTCACCGTTGAAGACGGCCTGGTCGAAGGTGATGGTGTCGGTGCCGGCGGTCGCGTTGGCCTGGGCGATGGCGTCGCGCAGGGATCCCGCGCCGCTGTCGGCGGCGTTGGTCACGATGAAGGTCGCCACGGATTACTCCCCCGAAGGCACGCGTTGGGGGGAAGATGGCATGGAAGGAACGGTTGCAAAACGCGTGAATCGGCACGCTGCGTGAGCGGCTTCTGATGCATCTGCATGCTACGCCCTGCCTTTGGTTTCGCGCGGAGCGTCCGCAGAGGCGCACACGCCGGGGTTGCACAGCCCCTGTGCCGACGGGGTCCGGGGGCGGCGCGCCCCCCGGCGGAGGGTCCAGGGAGGCGGCGCCTCCCTGGCGGCGCGCGCGGCAGCGCCTCGACCGGCACAAACCCCGTCAGCTCTTCGCGCTGGTGATCCGGTACGCGCTCGACCCCTTCTGGTCGCGCCAGAAGGACAGCGGCGCGAATTTCTCGAAGAGGTCCGGCGGCAGCACGGTCTGGCGGGCCTCGTGCCGGACCTTGCGCTTCACCGCGTGCAGGCCCGGCGCGCCGAGCTGGCGGTCGAATTCCGGCTCGTCGTACTCGACGTTGTCGAAGTCGTGCGCGAACCAGGGCTCGCCGAGCCACTGGTAGATCAGCTTCAGGCAATCCTCCGGCCGCTGGGTCAGCAGGTCGTATTCCACCAGCAGCAGCGCGTCGGAATGCTCGCCGTAATAGGCCTCCTTCAGCGCCGACCAGGCGAAGCCGACGACGCGGTCGCGATGGGCCAGGGCCTCCGTGCGGGAATAGACGGTGGCGCGTTCCTCGGGCGAGCCGAAGAGGCGGGAGGGTTCGAAGGCGTTTCGGCGGACCAGGCGTTCGAAGCTGTCCATGATCCAGGGGACGTCGCGGACGCAGCAGATCATGCGGCTGTCGGGGTAGAGCGCGCGCAGCAGCGGCAGGCGTGCGGACCAGGCGCGGTTGGTGTCGAACACCACGTCGCGCTCGGCCTGGGGCGCGTAGTAGGCGGCGATGGTGGCCTTGAGGATGGCGCGGCGGCGCTCCTCATCCAGGAAGACGGCGGTCTCGTTGGCGGAGGTGAAGGTGTTGAGCAGCGCCTGCACCATGGCGGCGACCGGGCCGGTCATGGCGGCGTGGAAGCGCGGGT
>JAIYAI010000698.1 GCA_027489135.1 Acetobacteraceae bacterium | reverse complement strand
GACATCGTCTACACCAACCTCATCACCGGCGTGCACGGCAACTACATGAAGCCGTCGCTGAAGAATGCCGGGCTCGACCCGGAGGCGCTGCCGCAGTCGGACCCGACCGCGATGGATTTCGGCAGCGGCGACCGCAAACGGCGCTGGAAGGACATCTGGGGCGCGGGGCAGGGGATCGGCGCGGTGAAGCAGGTGGTGCCGGCGCGTGACCTCGTGGCGCGGCTCCGGCGCGAATACCACGAGGCCCGCGCCCGCATCGGCGCCGGGTCGCCGCTGCTCAACCCGGCCTGGGAGGCGGCGCTGAAGGCGGCGGCGGAGTAGGCGCCTGTCGCTCTCGAAGTCGTGATTGTCACGACATAGACTCGGTTACCAATAGATCATAGCCTCTCCCGCAACGATGCGCCGCCGTACCGGCGCGTTGCGGGAGACAAGCGCAGCCATGCCGACGCACCAGAGCAAGATTATTCTGATCCTGAGGTCGTCGGTCGCGGACACAGCCGCCGCGCCCGGCTTGCTTAAGCTGACCCGTGGTGACGACGTCTCGAAATTCGACGATTCCGACACCGGCGGCCTCGGCGTCCACGTCCAGGGCCTTGCCGGGGCGGACGACATCGTCGGCAGCGAATTCGCCGATGTGCTGGTCGCCACCTCGGCCCGGTTCAGCATCGCCGACACGGCAGATCCGGCGGCGAAGTCGGCGGCCATCGTCATCCGCCTCGACGCCGCGACACCCGATGACACGCTGATCGGCGATGGCGGCGACGACCTGCTGATAGGCGCCAGCGGCGACGACAGCCTCGCCGGCGACAGTTGCCAGTACGGCACCCGCGACGTGCTCTGCGTCGGCGGCGCCGATTACCTGCTGGGCTTCGGCGGCGACGATGGGCTGCAGGGCGATGACGGGGATGACAGCCTCGACGGCGGCACAGGCAACAACCACCTCGATGGCGGGGAGGGGATCGACACCGCGACCTGGGCCTGGATCAGCAAGGGCGACCTGCCCAAGGGCGCGCCCGGGGTCGTGCTCAACCTGTCGGGCGAAACCCTCGTCGTCGGCAACGATACCCCGGATGGCCGCGTCACGGTCTTCGACCTCGCCGGCGGTGTCGTCGGCAAGGGCGCGCGCATGCTGAACAACAAGAACCCGGAGTTGATGCGGATCGACGACGGCGAGGCCGGCAAGCTTGAGCAGGACGCGACCGGGGCGCTGTTCGACACCTACGACACCCTGGTCGGGATCGAGCGCTTCGACGGCGGCGGCGGCAAGGGCGACATCGCGATTCTCGACGAGAGCTTCGTCGAGGGTGATGTCGATGGCGATGGCTATGTCGCCTTCTCCGATGGCATCGTCACGATCTGGCTGCGCGGCTACGAACACGTCCTGTTGTCCTGAGCGCCGCGACGCTCAGCCCGGGGGCGTTGCCGCACCCGTGGCCATCGCCGCCATTGCCGCATAGGGGCAGCCCGCCGCCTTGCGCCGGCGCCGTCCCTCCGCCGCATAGGCGCCGGGCCGGTGCGCGGCGTCCTGGTTCGGCGCCACGATGTGGGTGCGGTATTCCTCCCAATCCCGCGCGCCGAGCCCCGCGACCTCCGGCACCAGCCCCGGCGTGCCCAGCACCGCATCGGCATAGGCCGCCTGCGGCACGGGCTGCACCTGGAGGTAGGGATCGGCCGGGTCGAAACGCACCGCCATATCGGTCCTGAGCAGGCGGATATTGGTGAAGAGCGGCCCGAACCAGCGATCCGTCTCGACCAGCCCCTCATAGGCCTCGAAGCCCGGGTGCCGCGGCAGGTTGGCGAGATTCCGCACCAGCAGGCTCCAGCCCGGTGCGGTGCGGGCGAAAAGCCCGGTCCAGATCTGCACGACGCCGGGTTCCTGCAGCGCCGTCAGGAAGGGTGGTGCGTAGCCGGCGATGCCCTGGGGCGCGGCGGCGTCGAAGCGCGCCGCGAAACCAGGATACTGCACGGCGCCGAGCGGCATCCAGTCGCCAAGCTCCGCGTGGTCGGCGCGCCAGTGCACGCACTCGCCGTCCCAGAGCAGGTCGAAGCCTAAGGCGGGGCGGATGTGCCAACCGTAGCCGGCGGCCTGGGTCACCGCATCGCAGTGGCGATAGGCGCGGGTCGGCAGGCTGCCCATGGCGGAGCGGTCGGCGCGCTCGGGCGCCGGGGTGCCTTCGACCAGGCGGTAGAAGGTGACGATCGGGCTCTGGCGGGCGGTGTCGGGCATCGGGGCGTCTCGATCCGAAATGTCTTGTTGTGGGGACCGGGCCGGTCCCGGGAGGCCGTGTCGGGGGGGGCGAAGGCGGGCGTCCGGCAGGGGCGCCCGCCCCGCCGCGTCAGCCGCGCTGGATGCCGGCGCCGAGGCGCACGCGCCCGGGATCGGCCACGCAGGCCGGAACGAGGCGCGCCGTCGCGGTCGCCGGAACGGTGATCGCATGCTGCGTCGCGGCCGGCTGCATGCCGGCAGCGAGGCGCACCTGGGCGGCGGGGTGCATGCCGGCGCCGAGGCGCACCGCGGCAGCCCGCTGCATGCCGGCACCGAGGCGTACCGCGGCAGCCCGCTGCATGCCGGCGCCGAGGCGCACCGCGGCAACCCGCTGCATGCCGGCACCGAGGCGGACGCGCACCGGAACGGCGCGCAGGGAGGGGGTGTGCATGGCAGAGTATCCAGGAGGCAGGGGGGACGCCGCGGGGCGGGTCTGCCTCGGGGCGGTGCCGGCGATCACCGGGCACGCAGGAAGTGTGATCGTTCTCGTAATGTTCTGCAAGTGTTATTTCCTGTCGAAGGAAAAAATCCTCCTCCCGACTCGTTCCCCTATTCACGCGTCTTTGACGCCGCGAACCGCGAATTCACGTCGCGGCTGACGCCGCCCGGCGTAGCGTCAGCGCATCGGACCAACCCGGAGGCGGCGATGCGACAGGCAGGGGCAGGGCGGGCGCCGCATGGCATCGACCCCGCGGGGCCGGCCGAGGCGGGTGCCTGCCTTGACCCAGGAAGCGTGCCAGCGGGTTCGCAAGGGGGCCTACACGGGGCCAGCCCGGCGGATCTGCGCCGCCTGCTCGACTCGGCGAGGCATTTCCTGGTCTGCCGCGACCGCGCCCGGGCCTTCGAGCCATGGGCCGGCGTTGGCGCACCCGTCAGACTCGCCGATGCGATCGCGCGGGACTTCGCCGGCTTCGATCTGGAGCGGGCGGAGGCGGATTTCCGCGCCGCGCTGGCAGCCCTGAGCGGCCGCCCGCTCTACCCGACGGCCTGACACGGCGCGTGTCGCACGGCGCGGCGCGGGCCGTGCCGGCACGCCACCGTTCCGATCCCACCCTGCCATCCCGGAGGTTGCACAGCGGCGCTCCGTCCCGCTGCGATCCGAAAGCCATGGTCAATGGAATTCGTTCTACAGGCGATCACGTCTCTGGGAAGCCAGATCGAGGCGCTATAATATCGCCGGTGGAATGGGCAGCACGCTCACACTTGGCAGCGGGGATGGCGAACCTGGGGGGGCGTCAATCGGGCCCGCCGAAGGCGCAAGCCTTCGCCTCGTGCTTCTCGGCCGCATGGAAGCCTGGGGCCTCGCCAGCGCTTCCGTCCTGCCGAAGGCGCGCAAGGCGCGGGCATTGCTCGGCATCCTCGGTCTCGCGGATGGCGCCGCGGTACCGCGCGACCGCCTCTGCACCCTGCTCTGGTCGCGCAGCGCGGAGGCGCAGCGTCGCGGCTCGCTCCGCCAGGCGCTGCATGAGTTGCAGGGCGCCCTCGGCGAGGTCGGCAGCGGCCT
>JAIYAI010000784.1 GCA_027489135.1 Acetobacteraceae bacterium | reverse complement strand
GCCAGGACGGCGCGCCGGGGCCGGTATAGCCGTTGGTGGCGAACAGCACCTCGCGCGCCCGCGTCATCCCGCGCGGAGTCACGACGGTGATGTCGCCCCGCGCACCCGTCACCCCCGTCACCGGTGTCTCCGCCAGTACCGGCACGCCCTCCGCCAGCACGCTGCGCAGCAGTCCGAGCTGGTAGCGGCCCGGATGGATCGATGCGAGGTCGGGCACCAGCGCGCCGGCGACGAAGGCGTCGCCGCAGGCAATCTCCCCATGCAGCCGCTCCGGCCCCAGCATCTCGAATTCCTCGCCGAGATGGTCCTGCTTGAAACGAAGCTCCGCCTCCAGCGCGTCGCGCTGGCGTGGGGAGTGGGCCAGGATCAGCCGCCCGCAGCGTTCGAGGTCGCAGTCGATCGCCTCGCGCGCCACCACCTCGAAGACGGCGTCGTTGGCGGCCTGCATCTCGGCGTAGATGGCGGCCGCCGTGGCGCGGCCGTGGCGGGCCAACAACGTGCCGTAGTCGTGCTTGAGGCTGCGCCCGACATAGCCGGCGTTGCGGCTGCTGGCCCCCTGCCCGGGCAGACCGGCCTCGAAGACCGCAACGGCGCGTCCCGCGCGGGCCAGTTCCAGCGCCGCGTTCAGGCCGGTGATGCCCGAGCCGATGACGGCGACATCGACCCGCGCCGGCACGGGCTGTTCGGGCAGGGCGGGCCGCGGCGCGGCCTCCCACCAGTGCGGCGTCTCGGCATAGTCGGGGGAAAAGACAGGCTGCATCAGTGCAGCTTGACGCGCGGCTCCGTCCGTTGCGAGAGCATGCGCGCCAGCGTCGCCATCGCCGTCTTGAAGCTGCCATGCAGCGCGCGCTGGTGCATCTTGTAAAGCGAGCGATACATCAGCCGGGCGAAATAGCCTTCCACCATCAGGCTCTTGCCGACCAGCACGCCCATCAGGCTGCCGACCGTGGAGTAGTGGCCGAGCGAGACCAGGCTGCCGAAGTCGCGGTACTTGAAGGGCTTGAGCGGCTGGCCCTTGAGGCGCCGGATGATCTGGTTGCGCACATGCGTCGC
Organism: Acetobacteraceae bacterium; assembly: GCA_027489135.1. Lineage (GTDB taxonomy): Bacteria > Pseudomonadota > Alphaproteobacteria > Acetobacterales > Acetobacteraceae > JAIEOP01. The sequence continues at coordinate 6,849 of JAIYAI010000784.1, read as the reverse complement.
CTGCTGGTGCGCGGCCTGGGCGCGCGGCGGCAGGAAGCCGCCGGGACCGGGGCCGGGACAGGCGGCGCAGTCGCCGATCGCGAAGATGTCGGGATCCTGCGTGGTCTGCAGCGTCGGCAGCACGGCAAGCTGCTGCATGCGCGCCATCTCGAGACCCAGCGAGGTCAGCACCGGCGCCCCCTTCACGCCGGCGGACCAGACCACAAGCTCCGATTCCAGGAAGCGGCCGTCGGCCAACTGCACCCCCTCCGGCGTGACGGCGCTGACCCGCCCCCCGGCGATGACGACGACACCGAGCCCCTCCAGCAGCTTCGTCGCGGCTTCGGACAGGCGCTCCGGCAGGGCGGGCAGGATGCGCGGCGCGGCCTCGATCAGGGTGATGCGCAGGTCGCGCTCCGGGTCGATGCGGTCGAGGCCATAGGCCACGAGTTGCCGCGTCGCGCGGTGCAGTTCCGCCGAAAGCTCCGTCCCCGTGGCGCCGGCGCCGATGATGGCGACATGCAGCTGCCCGGGCCGGATCGGCCCGGCCTGGGTCTGGGCACGGATGCAGGCGTTGAGCAGGCGGCGGTTGAAGCGGCGCGCCTGTTCCGTCGTCTCCAGCGGGATGGCGTGGTCCCTGACACCGGGGGTGTTGAAGTCGTTGGTGGTGCTGCCGATCGCCAGCACCAGCGTGTCGTAGTGCTCGTCCCGCGCCGGGGTGATCTGCCGTCCGTCCTCGTCGAAGGTCGGCGCCAGGCTGATCAGCTTCCGGTCCCGGTCGATGCCGATCATCTCGCCGAAGCGGTAGGTGAAGTGGTGCCAGTGGGCCTGGGCCAGGTAGTCCAGTTCATGGTCGTCGACATCGAGGCTGCCGGCCGCGACCTCATGCAGCAGCGGCTTCCAGAGATGGCTGCGGGCGCGGTCGACCAACGTCACCCGGGCCTGGCCGCGCCGGCCAAGGCTATCGCCCAGGCGCGTGGCCAGTTCCAGCCCGCCCGCGCCGCCGCCCACCACGACGATGCGGTGCACGTCGGAGGGGCTGGAGAGATCCGCCGCCGTCGCCGGGGCCGCCTGCCCCATCACGCCGTCCGCCATGATCCGTCATCCCGGGCCGATTGTGCAGTGCGTCATACCAAGTCCCGGACCGCGGCGCGCGGGAAATTTCGCGCAGGATCGCGATGCTGGCGCGCCGCGGGACCCGCGGCCTGCCGTGCCGAGGCTTGCGGCGCCACGGTCGTAGTCCTAGCGTAATGGCCCCCGGGGTAACGCACTGCACCGGAATGACGCGCCGATGGGGCGTCATCGGTGCTCTCGACACCCGGAACGGGACCGCCGGCATCTATGCGTTCAATGCCGAAAGCGGGATCGCCCGCATCCCGGCCGGCCCGCGCGACGGGTGCTGGACGGGCGTGGTGGCGCCCCCGTCAGTCACATCGCCTGATCTGACATGCCTTACCAAGGCGGGAGAGTTGCATGAGACGCAGGCGATTGCTGATGGGCGTTGGCGCGCCCGCCGCGGCATGGCCCCTGGGCGCCTTTGCGCAAACGCCGCGCAGGCCGACCATCGGCCTGCTCTTCCACTCGAATCCCGAACCCTCCGTCACCACCATCCGCGCCGCACTGGTGCGCCTTGGCTATCGCGACGGGGAGACCGTTGAACTCGAAATCCGCGTCGCCAACGGCTCGCAGGCGCGGCTAGCCGAGTCTGCCGCCGATCTGGCCGCGCGCGGGGTCGACGTGATCTTTGCCTGGACAACGCCGGCCGTGATCGCTGCCAAGGCGGCAACAAGCAGCATCCCGATCGTCATGGCAGCGGCCGATCCTGTCGGGTCGGGGCTGGTGTCGAGCCTGGCCCGTCCCGGAGGCAACATCACCGGTGTCTCCCTTGCGGTGCCACAGGTGGCGGGGGCCATCCTCGGCCTCCTGCGTGAGGCATTGCCGGGGGCACGCCGGATCGGGGCGCTCGTCAATGTGAGCGATCCGTTCCATCGGCAGCTCCTCGATGGCATCGAGACCGCCAATCGCAACGTCAGGATGGATGTGCGCGTCCATGGCGTGGCAGGGCAGGAGGAGATGGAAACCGCCTTCGCCCGCATGGCAGCGGACAGGATCGATGCGGCCATCATCCAGCCGACCTTGCCGCGGGCGGCCGCCATTGACCTCGGTCTGCGCCACAGAATCCCGACGGCATCGCCGACGAATGGCTACGCGGCATCCGGCGGCTTCCTGTCCTATGCCGGGAAACTGACGGAGATCTTTGCCGTGACCGCGGCGCAGGTGGACCAGGTCCTCAAGGGTGCCAGGCCTGCCGATATCCCTGTCCGGCAGCCGACGAAGTTCGAGTTGGAGCTGAACCTGAAGACCGCGCAGGCGATGGGTCTCACGCTTCCACCGTTGATTCTCGCCCAGGCCGACGTCCTGATCGAATGAGGTCGACGCCGGCCATTGCGCCAAGCCTGGCGGGACCGCGTGCGGGCCCCCAGGCCTTGCGCCCGCGTCCTCCGGGAGCGGCCGGGATGCGATCGGCCGCGTGTGCGATCAGCGTCCGGAATGGCGGAAAGGCCGTCCCGTCGATCCGCGTGCAGGTCAGGCCGGCACGACCTGCCCGTCGCGCAGCGTCACGACGCGGTCCATCCGCGCCGCCAGGTCCGGGTTGTGCGTGGCGATCAGCGCCGCAACGCCCTGGCCACGCACGGCCAGCAGCAGTTCGGCAAAGACCCGCTCCGAGGTGCCGACATCGAGGTTGCCGGTAGGCTCGTCCGCCAGCAGGACGCGGGGGCGGTTGGCGAGCGCGCGGGCGATGGCGACGCGCTGCTGCTCCCCGCCCGACAGCTTCCCGGGTCGGTGATGCTCCCGGCCCGCCAGGCCGAAGCTGCCAAGCAGCGCCTTCGCCTGGTCCTCCGCCGCACCGCGCGCCACGCCGGCGATCATCTGCGGCATGGCGACGTTCTCGAGCGCAGTGAATTCCGGCAGCAGGTGGTGGAACTGGTAGACGAAGCCGATGGTGTCGCGGCGGATCGCGGTGCGGGCGCCGTCCGCCAGCGTCCCCGCGGCGCGGCCCTCGACATAGACCTCCCCCGCATCGGGCCGTTCCAGCAGGCCGGCGAGATGCAGCAGCGTCGACTTGCCGGTGCCCGAAGGCGCGACGAGGGCGACGATCTCCCCCGCGGCCAGCGCGAGGTCGGCACCGCGCAGCACGGCAAGCTCCCCCGCCTCGGTGCGGAAGCGCCGCTCCACGCGGTCGAGGCGCAGGGGCACGGTCTCACTCATTGCGCAACGCCTCCACGGAGTCGAGCCGTGCCGCCTTCCAGCTCGGCCAGAGCGTCGCCAGCAGCGCCAACGCGAGGCCGAGCCCCACCACCTGCGCCACCTCCACCGGATCGACCACCGCGGGGATGCGGGTGAGGAAGTAGATCTCCGGGTCGAAGACGGTTGTGCCGGTCAGCCGCATCAGCGCCTGGCGGATCGCCTCGATATGCCGGCAGAAGAGCAGACCCAGGCCGACCCCCGCCAGCGTGCCCACTGCGCCGACCACCGCGCCGCAGAGCAGGAAGATGCGCAGGATCGCGCCACGCCCCGCCCCCATCGTCCGCAGGATGGCGATGTCCCGCCCCTTGTCCTTCACGAGCATCGTCAGCGAGGAGACGATGTTGAAGGCGGCCACCAGGATGATGAGGGTCAGGATCAGGAACATGACGTTCCGCTGCACCTGCACGATGTCGAAGAAGGGGCTGTTGGCGTCCTGCCAGTCCGTCGTGCGCAGGCGCCGTTCCGGGAACATCTGCCGGATCTCGTAGGCGACGCCGTGCGAGGCGCCGGGGTCGCGCAGCGCGACCTCGATCAGCGTCACTGCCGCGGGGGGAACCTGGAAGAACAACTGCGCCGCGGGCAGCGGCAGGAAGGCGAAGCCGCCATCGTAGTCCTGCAGCCCGACCTCGAAGATCGCCACGACCTTGTAGGCGCGGAGGCGGGGCACGGTGCCGAAGACGGTCACCCGGCCCTGGGGCGAGATCAGCGTCACTTCGTCGCCGACCTTCACCGAGAGCCGCTCGGCCAGCACGGTGCCGATGGCGATCGCGTCCTCGCCCTGGAAGCGGGCTAGGTCGCCGGCGCGGATGTTGCCAGCGATCAGGTCGCGGGCGCGGAGATCCTCCGGCGCGAAGCCACGCACCAGCGCACCGGCCGAGCCACCGCCATCGGACGTGACCAGCGCCTGGCCTTCCACCACCGGGACGGCGGCGGCGACGTCCGGCAAGTTGCGGATGCGGCTGACGATGGGTGCGTAGTCGGTGATCGGCCCCTCCGCAGAGACGATGCCGATATGCCCGTTCAGCCCGAGGATCCGCCCCAGCAATTCCTGGCGGAAACCGCCCATGACGGAGAGCACCACGATCAACGTCCCGACGCCGAGCGCGATGCCGGCCAGGGAGAAGCCCGCGATGACGGAGACGAAGCGCTCCCCCTCCCGGCCCCAGAGGTAGCGGCGCGCCACGGCACGCTCGTAGGCGCAGAAAGGCCTGGTCTCAGGCATCGCGCAGCGCCCGGATCGGGTCGATGCGCGCGGCCCGCCAGGAGGGGTAGAGCGTCGCCGCCAGCGACAGCAGCAGCCCCATCACCAGGACCGTCACGACCTCCCGCGGGTTCACCACGGAGGGAAGCTGCGTCAGGTACAGCAGCTCCGGGCTGAACAACGGCGTGCCCTCCAGCGCCAGCAGCCAACCGCGCAAGGTCACGAAATTGGTGGCGATGCCGAGCCCAAGCGCGAAGCCGATCAGCGTGCCCCCGCAGCCGACCAGCGCGCCGGCCAGCAGGAAGATGCGCAGGATCGCCCCCTGCCCCGCGCCCATGGTGCGCAGGATGGCGATGTCCCGCCCCTTGTCCTTCACCAGCATGGTCAGGGAGGAGACGATGTTGAAGGCGGCCACCAGGATGATCAGCGTCAGGATCAGGAACATCACGTTCCGCTCCACGACGACGGCCGCATAGATCTTGCTGTTGCGCCCCTGCCAGTCGGCGACACGCAACGGCTGCCCCGCCACCACCGCCCGCACCGCCGCCGTCACGGGCGCGACCGCCGTGGGGTCGCCAACGAAAAGCTCGAGCTGCGTCACCGCCTCGCCCAGGCCGAAGAATTCCTGTGCCGCCGCCAGCGGGATGAAAAGCTGCCGCCCGTCCACCTCTGCCATGCCGGTGTCGAACAGGCCCACCACCTCGAAGCCGCGTTGCTTCGGTGCCTGGAAAATGCCCCCCGCGCGCGCCTGCGGCAGCACCAGGGTCAGCCGGTCGCCGACCCGCAGGTTCAGCCGCTGCGCCAGCCGGAAGCCCAGCACCGCCGTGTCGGGCGCAGCGCCGAAGCCGGCCAGGTCGCCGCGACGGAGGCCCCAGGCGATCACCTCCCGCCCCGCGAGATCCGCCGGCGCGATGCCGCGCACGAGGCCGGCGGCAGCGCTGTTGCCCTGCCCGGTCAGCAGCACCTGGCCCTCGACCGCCGGCACCACCTGGCGCACGCTCGGGATGGCAGCCAGGCGGATCGCCAGCGCGGCGTAGTCGGGCAGCGCGCGCCCGGTTTCGGGCTGCACCGTCAAGTGGCCGTTCAGGCCGATGATCCGCGCGACCAGGTCCTGCCGGAAGCCGTTCATCACCGCCATCACCACGATCAGCGCGGCGACGCCCAGGGCGATACCGATCAGGGAAAACAGTGCGGTGACGGAGACGAAGCGCTCGCCCTTGCGGGCGCGCAGGTAGCGCAGCGCAACGCGGCGTTCGAAGGCGAAGGACATCAGAGGCGCCGGGGGCGGCCTGGATCAGCTACCCCGGACCCGGGCGATCGCATCCTCGGGCGAGACCTCCGCCCGCTCGCCCGTGGCGCGCCGCTTCAGCTCGACCTTCCCCGCCGCCGCGCCGCGCGGCCCGACGATCACCTGCCAGGGAAAGCCCATCAGGTCGGCATCCGCGAACTTCGCCCCGGCCCGGTCCTCGCGGTCGTCCAGCACCGCATCCGGCGCGAGCGCGGCATAGACCTGCCCCGCCATCGCATCCGTCGCGGCATCGCCGACCTTCAGGTTGATCACCGTCGCCGCGAAGGGGGCGACCGCATCGGGCCACTTGATCCCGGCGTCGTCGTGGTTCGCCTCGATCAGCGCGCCGACGAGGCGGGAGACGCCGATGCCGTAGCTGCCCATCTCCGGCGTCACCAGCTTGCCGTCGGGACCGCTGACCGAGAGGCCCATCGCCGCGCTGTACTTCGTGCCGAAGTAGAAGATGTGCCCGACCTCGATGCCCTTGCCCTCGCGCCGCCGCGCCTCGGGCACCTTGGCCGCATAGTCGGCGGCGTCGTGCATCTCCTCGGTCGCGGCGTAGAGGCCGGTCACCAGGCCGTAGAATCGGGCGAGGTCCTCGGGGCTGTCGGTGCTGAAGGTGCTGCCCTGCCAGTCCATGCTGTCGAAATCGGCGTCGTAGAACACCGTGCTTTCGCCGGTCGGCGCCAGGATGATGAACTCGTGGGAGAGGTTGCCGCCGATCGGGCCGGTATCCGCGCGCATCGGCACGGCGCGCAGCCCCATGCGCTGGAAGGTGCGCATATAGGCCAGCATCATCGCGCGATAGCTGCGCTCGGCCCCCGCGAAGTCGAGGTCGAAGCTGTAGGCGTCCTTCATCAGGAACTCGCGCCCGCGCATCACGCCGGAGCGGGGGCGGACCTCGTCCCGGAACTTCCACTGGATGTGGTAGAGGTTCCGCGGCAGGTCCCGGTAGCTCTTCGCGTAGGTCCTGAAGATGTCGGTGACCATCTCCTCGTTGGTCGGGCCGAACAGCATCTCCCGGTCGTGCCGGTCCTTCAGGCGCAGCATCTCGGGGCCGTAGGCGTCGTAG
>JAIYAI010000576.1 GCA_027489135.1 Acetobacteraceae bacterium | reverse complement strand
CTACGGCATGGCGGTGTCGCAGGCGCAGCACGCCCTGCGCGAGATGTGCGACCTGCTCAAGAAGGAGGGCGTCGAGGTCAAGTATGCCATCCATCCGGTGGCGGGCCGCATGCCGGGCCACATGAACGTCCTGCTCGCCGAGGCGAACGTGCCCTACGAGGAGGTCAAGGAACTCGAGGAGATCAACCCCGAGTTCGCCGACGCCGATGTCGCCTTCGTCATCGGCGCCAACGACGTCACCAACCCGGCGGCAAAGACGGACAAGTCCTCGGCAATCTACGGCATGCCGATCCTGGATGTGGAGCGGGCGAAGACCGTGTTCTTCATCAAGCGCGGCATGGCCAGCGGCTATGCGGGCGTGGACAACGAGCTGTTCTTCCGGCCCAACACGATGATGCTCTTCGGCGACGCCAAGAAGGTGACTCAGGAGATCGTGCAGAGCCTGCAGAAGTAGGCTGCCGGCACGCCTGGCCGGGAAGGGGCTCCGCCTTCGGGCGGGGCCCCTTTGCGTTTCAGCCCTCGTTCGCCATCAGTGCGGCCCGCACCTCGGCGCCCGTCGTCAGCCAGCCGAAGAACTGCGCGACGTTGAACTCGGTCGCCTGCTGCGCGCCCGGCCCCGCGGCCATGGTCGCGTCGGTGACCATCACGGGGAAGAACTCCCGGTGATAGGCGTCGCGGATCGTGCTCTCGACAGAGACATTGGTGGCGACCCCTGCGACCAGCAGCGTGCGGATGCGCCGCGCCGCCAGGATCTGCTCCAGGTTCGTGCCCGCGAAGCCGCTGTAGCGCGCCTTCGGCACGACGATGTCGCCGGGCTCGGGGGTGAGGTCCGGCACGATCTCGTGGTCCCAGGTGCCGTGGGTGATCAGCTTGCCGGCATAGGCCTCGTTGGCGCGCATGAACCTCAGCGCGTTCGACTTGTGCCAGACCGGCGCACCCTCCGGTGCCTCGCGCAAATCGGGCGAGAAGCCGTTCTGCAGGTAGATCACCGGGATGCCTGCGGCGCGGCAGGTGGCGACGAGGCGTACCGTCTCCTCGATCACCGGCGGCGCGCCGGAGACGTCGAAGCCGACCAAGTCGATGTAGCCGCCCTTCGAGCAGTAGGCGTTCTGCATGTCGACCACGATCAGCGCCGTCTCCGCGACGGTCACGGTGATCGGCTCGGGGCGGGCGGGCAGGGTGACGGTGCGGGTCATGCGGGGGCTCCGGCGGTGCGCCGCGGGCCAGGCAATCGTCGTGCCAGGGACAGGGGCGCCTAGAGCGTGATCGTCCGAGGTGGTATCGCCGAGGACGTGAATCACGCGACAAAACAACAGGCTAGAGCGTGATGCGCGCTTCACTCAGCGCGGATCACGGTCTAGGTGCGCGCCGCCTGAATCGCCTGCCACACCCGCTCCGGCGTCGCCGGGCCGCTGAAGGCCCGCACGCCGAGCGGCGCCAGCGCGTCCAGCACCGCGTTGCCGATGGCCGGGAAGATGCCGCCCACCGCGGCCTCCCCCGCGCCCTTCACCCCGAGCGGGTTGGTCGTGCAGGGCGTGCCGTGCACCGCGACGTCCCAGGCCGGCAGGTCCGCGGCGCGGGGCAGGGGGTAGTCGAGGAAGCTTGCCGTCAGGATCTGGCCGCTGCCCGCCTCGAACACCGCGCGCTCCATCAGCGCCGCGCCCGAGCCCTGCGCCAGCGCGCCATGCGCCTGGCCGCGCACCACCATCGGATTCACCAGCACGCCGTAGTCGTCGCAGGCGGTGTGGCGGATCAGCGTGGTCTCGCCCGTGTCGCGGTCGATCTCCACCTCCACCACATGGGTGCCGTTGGGGAAGGTCATGTGCTCGCGCGTCCAGATGACGTAGCTGTCGAGCGTGCTGCCCTCCGCCCGGGCCAGCGCCGCGGCGTCGAGCAGGGAGAGGCTGCGGTTGGTGCCGGGGGCGGTGAAGACGCCGTCCTCGTAGCGAATCGCGTCCTCCGCCACGGCCAGCGCGCGGGCGGCGACGGCGCGGCCCTTGCCGATCGCCGCCTCCGCCGCGCGGTGGATCGCGGTGCCGGCCATGTAGGTGGCGCGCGAGGAGCCATGCCCGCCGCCCGTCGGGATCAGGTCCGTATCGCCCTGGCGGAGATGCACCAGGGCATCGGGCACGCCGAGGCGATCGGCGACGATCTGCGGGAAGGTCGTCTCGTGCCCCTGGCCGATATGCTGCGTGCCCGTGATGAGGGAGACGGTGCCATCCGGCTCGAACTTGATCTCCACGTTCTCGGTCGGCGATCCGCCTGTGCCCTTCATGTGGCAGGCATAGCCGAGGCCCCGCAGCCGGCCGCGCGTCGCGCTCGCGGCCTGGCGCGCCGCGAAGCCGGGCAGGTCGGCCGCCGCCAGCGCCCGGTCGAAGCACTCCCGGAAGCGGCCGCTGTCGACCTGGAAGCCGAGCGCGTTGGTCATCGGCATCGCGTCTTCGGGGACGAAGTTGCGCCGGCGCAGCGTCGCCGCATCGATGCCGGTCTGGCGTGCCGCGGCATCGATCAGGCGCTCCATGATGTTGATCGTCTCGGCGAAGCCGGGGGAGCGCGTGACGCCGACCGCCGGCGTGTTGGTCAGCACGACGCGGATGGTCAGCGCCACGGCCGGGATCGCATAGACCGTGCCCTGCAGGTGCACGTACTGGTTGGCCTGGATGCCGGCGCCGCCGCCGGTCAGCCAGGCGCCGATATTCGCGTCGCTCTCGACGCGCCGCGCGAGGAAGCGGCCCTCGGCGTCCAGGGCGAGTTCGGCCACGGCCTCATGGTCGCGGGCCTGGTGGTCGGCGAGGAAGACCTCGGTGCGCGAGGCCAGCCATTTCACGGGGCGGCCGAGGCGGCGCGCCGTCCAGGGTATCAGCGCGTGCTCGGCATAGAAGAAGTTCTTCGCGCCGAAGCCGCCGCCGACATCGGGCGCGACGACGCGTACGGTGCCGGGCTCGACGCCGAGCGCGAGGGCGATGCGGTCGCGAATGGCGTGGATGTTCTGGCTGGAGGTGGTGACGGTGAAGCGTCCCGATGCCGCGTCCCAGGCGCCAAGGACGCTGCGCGGTTCCATCGGGCTCGTGACGATGCGCGGGCTGCTGGCCGTGATGGCAACGCGATGCGCGGCGGCGGCGACGGCGGCCTCGGCCGCGGCATGGTCACCCCAGCGCCAGTCGATGACGGTGTTGCCGGGCACGGCCTCCGTGACCAGGGGCGCGCCGGGCGCGCGGGCCTCGGCGGCGGTGACGACGGCAGGAAGGGGGGCGTAGTCGACCGCGACCAGTTCCGTCGCGTCCTGCGCCTGGGCGCGGGTTTCCGCGACGATCAGCGCGACCGGTTCGCCGACATGGCGCACGCGGTCCTCGGCCAGCAGGGGCTGCGGCAGGAAGGGGAAGGGGGTACCGGTCTGGGCATTGGTCTCTGCGGGCGGGCGCATGGGGTTCAGCCCATCGGCACGCACCTCGGCCGCGGTCAGCACGGCGAGCACGCCGGGCGCGGCGCGGGCGGCCGCCGCATCGATGCCGCGGATCACCGCATGGGCGTGCGGGGAGCGCAGGAAGACGGCATGCGCGACGCCTGGCACCGCGATGTCGTCGAGGTAGCGGCCCTGGCCGGTCAGGAAGCGCTGGTCCTCCCGCCGCCGCGGCGTGCTGCCGATGACCGATCCGTCCATGCGCGTGTCTCCCCCGTCCAAAGCGGATCGTCGGAGGGCTTCGCCCGCAGACGTGAATCCGCTTTGCAACAAGGGGGCATGATCGACGGGCGGCGCCGCCCGGTCCAGACTTGGCATGGGAGGAACGTCCATGACCGAGACGGTGCTGATCGCCGGCGCGCTGGGCTTGGTCGGCCGCGCGGCGCTGGAGGAATACGAATCGCGCGGCGTCGAGATCGTGGCACTGGCCCGCCGCAGGCCGGATTTCCCGACGCGGGCGCGATTCCTCTCCGTCGATCTCGCGGACCGGGAGCAGACGCTCGCCACGCTCGGCGCGCTGCGGGGCGTGACGCGCGTGGTCTATGCGGCGCTGTTCGAGAAGCCGGAACTCGGCAAGGGCTGGCTGGAGGCCGACCAGATCGCCACCAACGAGGCCATGCTGCGCAACACGCTGGATGCGCTTGAACCCGCCAACCCCGACCTACGCCACATGGCCGTGCTGCAGGGCACCAAGGCCTATGGCGTGCATCTCGGCCAGATGCCGATCCCCGGGAAGGAACGCGCGCCGCGCCACATCCACCCGAATTTCTACTGGGCGCAGGAGGACCTGCTGCGGGCCCGCCGCGCCGCGGGGGCGTCCTGGCGCTTCACCATCCTGCGCCCCCAGGCGGTGATCGGCTTCGCGCTCGGCAGTGCGATGAACATGCTATCGGCGCTCGGCTGCTATGCCGCGATCTGCCGGGAACTCGGCTTTCCGCTGACATATCCCGGCAGCGGCCAGCGCGTCACGGAGGTGACGGATGCGCGGCTGCTGGCGCGCGCCATCGCCTGGGCCGGCGACAACGCGCAGGGCGCCGCGGCGGACGAGACCTTCAACGTCACCAATGGCGACGTGATCCTCTGGCAGGACCTCTTCCCGCAGGTCGCGGAGCGCTTCGGGATGAAGATGGGCCCGCCGCACCCGATGTCGCTCGCCGTGCTGATGGCGGACAAGGGGCCGGTCTGGCAGCGCATCGCGGAGCGCCACCAGCTCAAGCCGTATGGTCTCGAGACGCTGATCGGCAGTTCCTGGCAATTCGCCGACTTCGCCTTCGCGCGGCCCGGCCAGACCTCCTCCCTGCTCAGCACGGTGAAGATCCGTCAGGCCGGCTTCGCCGACTGCATCGACAGCGCCGACATGCTGGACCAGTGGCTGGAACGGCTGCAGCGGGAGCGGGTGCTGCCGCGGTAGGCCGAAGGGCGACGGCGCTCAGCGCCGTCGAGGCCGATTCTGCGAAGCGCCGCCGGTGCGGCGAGCGCGCCCGACGCCTGAGGGCGCACTACAGATGCTTCCCGCCATCCACCAGGATGTAGGATCCCGTCGTCAGCCGGAAATGCGTGATCGCGCCCATGATCGCCAGCGCGACGTCGTCGGCCTCCGTCAGTCGCTGCAGCGGGCTCGACGCCGCCAGCCTCTCGACAGCCTCACGCGACCGGCCCGGCACGAAATCCGTCAGCACGGCGGAGGGGGAGATGGACAGCACCCTGACCTCCGGCCCCAGCACGCGCGCCAGCGACATCCCCATCGTGTCGAGCGCCGCCTTCGACGCGCCGTAGATGATGGAACTGCCCGTCCCGGTCACTGCGGCGAGGGAGGAAATATTGATGATCACGCTGTCCCCGCCCGCCTTCAGAATCGGCGCGAAGGCGCGGATGGTCGCGAAGGGCCCGCGGACATTGGCGACCAGCACGCGGTCGATCAGGTCGTCGTCCAGCGCTTCCAGGTTGGCATGCGGCACGGCGCGCGTCGTCGCGGCCGAGTTCACCAGCACGTCGCAGCGGCCGAGCTTCGCCTCCACCTCGGCGGCCGCGGCGCGCAGCGCGGCGCTGTCCTCCATCGGCGTGCGCAGCGCGATATGGCCGCTGCCGGGAAGCTCCGCGATCAGCGCCTGTGCGCGGTCGAGGCCCTGGTTGTAGCCGACGACGCAGGTCGCGCCCTTGGCGGCCAGGCGCCGGATCGTCGCGGCGCCGATGCCGTTGCTGCCACCGGTCACGACGGCCACGCGGCCGGTCAGGTCGTATTCGCCCAGGTTCCCGGGCCGTGCGGTGCCGCTCATCTCTGCTTCCCCCGATCTGCGATCCCTGCCTACCGGATCGCGACGGGGGCGGCCACCCGGGCCCGGGGCGGGGGGGCTACTCGTGCTCGAGCACGAGGCCGTTGCCGGTGACCCGGTCCTCGGCACCGCGGCGCAGCGTCGCCACCCCCTGGCCGATGCCGAAGGCCAGCGCCAGGCCAGCCAGGAACAGCGTTGTCGCCGGCGCCAGCACCACCAGCACGAGCAGGCCCAGCCCCGCCGCCACGAAAGCG
>JAIYAI010000270.1 GCA_027489135.1 Acetobacteraceae bacterium | reverse complement strand
TCTCGCTGGCCAGGACCCAGGTGGTCTCGGTGTCGGACTCGCCCTTGCCCATGCGCCCGAGCACCAGTGGCCGGACGCCGAGCGGATCGCGCGCGCCGATCAGCGCGCCGTTGTGCAGCGCGACGAGGCTGTAGGCGCCCTGCACCTGCTTCAGCGCGTCGATCAGCCGGTCCACCACCGTGGAGTAGAGGCTGATGGCGATGAGGTGGATGAAGACCTCGGTATCCGTCGTGCTCTGGAACAGGCAGCCCCGCTGCACCAGGGCGCGGCGCAGCGTCATGGCATTGGAAATATTGCCATTGTGCGCGATGGCGAACCCGCCCGAGGACAGTTCGGCGAACAGCGGCTGGACATTGCGCAGCGCCGTCTCGCCGGTGGTGGCGTAGCGGTTGTGGCCGACCGCGGCCTCCCCGGGCAGGGAGGCGATGATCTTCGCGTCGGAGAAATTGTCGCCCACCAGCCCGCGGCCGCGATGGGCGTGGAAGGTGCCGCCGTCCGAGAGGCTGACGATGCCCGCCGCCTCCTGGCCCCGGTGCTGCAGCGCGTGCAGGCCGAGCGCGGTCAGCGCCGCGGCGTCCTTGGCGTTCCACAGGCCGAAGACGCCGCATTCCTCGTGGAACTTGTCGTCGTCCGCCGCGACGGAGGGGACCGTGCCGGGCAGCATCATCGGATGGTCCTCAGGTGCGGTTGCGCGCCGGCGGGCGCAGGAGTTCCTCCAGCGTCGGGGCAAGGCGCGAGGGTGGCGTCGCCAGGCCCGGCTTCAGATCGGGCGGCAAGCGGTCGGTCAACCATTGCGCGGCATCCACGACGAGGGGGAGGAAACGGGCATCGCGCACCGCAGCAGGCCACTGCTCGGGTGCGGGTGCCAGCATTCCGCCGAGGATATAGGCGACGACCACCAGAAAGGCACCCCGCGCCAGCCCGAAAACCATGCCGAGAGCGCGGTCCAGACCCCCAAGAATGCTGTCCTGCACCCGGTCGGCGATGAAGCCGATCAGCAGCTTCAGCGCGACCAGCACCACCAGGAAGACGCCGCCCGCGGCCAGCGCCTCGGCCAGCCAGGGGGGATCGATGCTGTCCTGGAACAGGGCAGCCACGGGCAGCCGCAGGAAGAGCGCCGCCAGCACGGCGCCGACCCAGGCGCCGACGCCCAGCACTTCCCGCACCATGCCGCGAAAGAAGGCGATGATCGCGGAGAGCGCGACCACGCCCAGGACAACGCCATCGACCCAGGTCATCGGGGCGCGGGTATAGGGGGGGCACGCCGGGGTGTCACCCGGGCGGAGTCGCGGTCGGGCCGGAGAATGCCACCGCCTTGGAATCGAGACCGATGCCGTCCTGCGACCCGGCCGCGGGCCTGCCCCGCACGATCCCGCAAGCCGGTGAACCCGGCCGGGGCCGGGCCGTTGATGCGGGACCGGCCGCCGCTCCCGAGGCGGCCTCGCGATCGATGGAGATACCCAGCCATGCACAGGCCCCTGCTTCCCGCCGCCGCGCTGCTCGCGGCCACTGCCCTGATCCACCCGGCCTCGGCCCAGCCCGCGCCGACGCAGAACCCCGGCGCCGCCGTTGCCGCACCCTCCGGCGCTCCCTCCGCCGCGGCCCAGGGCATGCGCGTCTCGACCGCCGATTTCATCCAGCGCGTGCAGTTGAGCGACCGCTTCGAGATCGCCTCGAGCCGCCTCGCCCAGCAGCAGGGGGGCGCGGCCGCGGTGAAGAATTTCGCGGCCGAGATGGTGCGTGACCATACCCAGACGACCAGGAACTGACGGCGCTGGTCCAGCGCCTCGGCCCAGCCGTGATGGGCGGGACCGCCGGCGGGACCGACACGGCCGCGCAGCGTGGCGCGGCGGCATCTGGCCAGGCCGGCGGCCAGGCCGGCGCGGCGGCGGATCGCAGCCCCGCACAGACCGGCGCCGCGGCACGCCAGTCCGCCGCGCAGGCGGGCGCGCCCGGCATGACCACCGCCCAGGGCGGCATCCAGATGGAGGGCATGGACCCCGAGCATCGGCAGATCATGCTGCGCCTCGGCGAGGCGCGCGGTCCCGATTTCGACAAGGCCTACATCCAGGCCCAGGTCCGGGCGCACCAGCAGGCCGTGGACCTCTTCACCGCCTATGTCCAGTCCGGCGACCAGGCCGACCTCAAGCTATGGGCGGCGCAGACCCTGCCGAAGCTCCAGCAGCACTTGCAGCGGGCACAGCAGATGCAGCAGTCGATGTGATGCTGGGCGGGCGGGGCGGACCACTGCCCCGCCCGTCGCCTTGGCACGCCCCGGCATCCGCGCCACCCTCGCGGGATGCCGGATCGCCTTCGCCGTGCCGCCTGACGCCCTCCGTGGCCGCCTCGCCTCCCCTGCCGGGGTCGCTGCGCTGCTGGGCATCGCCCAGACCCTGGCCTGGGCCACCAGTTTCTACCTGCCGGGGGTCCTGTTTCCCGCGGTCATCGACGACCTGGGCGGCGACCGCCTGCTGATCTACGGCGCCTTTTCCCTCGCCCTGCTGATCTCCGGCCTCGCCGCGCCGCGCACCGGCCGCGCCATCGAGCAATGGGGCGGGCGGCCGGTGCTGATGGTCTCTTCGGCCGTGATCGTGCTGGGGCTGCTGATGCTGGGGCTGCTACCGGGGCTTTGGGGCTGGTTCCTCGCCTGGATCGTCCTCGGGCTCGGCATGGCGATGGGGCTCTACGAGGCGGCCTTCGCCACCCTCGGCGTGCTGTTCGGGCGGGCGGCGCGGCGGCCCATCACCTTCGTCACCCTCTATGCCGGCTTCGCCAGCACCGTGGGCTGGCCGTTGACCGCGGCGCTGCTGCCGCATCTCGGCTGGCGGGGCACCTGCCTCGCCTATGCCGGGATCAACCTGTTGCTCGTGCTGCCGCTCTACTGGCTGCTGCCGCGGCAGGGGCCGGCAGAGCACGCCCCGGCCGCGCCGGGTGGCGCCGCGATGCCGGAGGAGGCGCCGCCGCCCGCGGACTGGGCACGGCGGGTGCTGATCCTGCTCGGCGTCTTCTTCACGCTGCGCGCCTTCATCTCCGCGACCTTCGCGGTGCATGTGGTGGCGCTCTATGGCGGGCTCGGGCTGACGGTGGCGGCGGCGGTGGCGATCGCGGCGCTGCAGGGACCGTCGCAGGTGGCCGGGCGCGTCGTGGAATTCGCCATCGGGGTGAAGGCGCACCCGCTGACGGTCGCGCGCTGGGGAGCGGTGCTGCTGCCGCTCGGCGTGCTTGCGCTGCTGGTGGCGGGACCGCCGGCGGCGGCGGTGTTCATGATCGGCTACGGCGCGTCGAACGGGATCATGACGATCAGCCGCGGCGCCGTGCCGCTCGTGCTGTTCGGGCCGCGCGCCTACCCGACGCTGATGGGCAAGCTGGCGATGC
>JAIYAI010000223.1 GCA_027489135.1 Acetobacteraceae bacterium | reverse complement strand
CGGCGCGGCGCTGCACATCCTCAGCGTGACCAAGCTGACCGAGGCCTCGGCCGCCGCCGCGCCCGAAGGCGCGCCGGCACCGACGCGCCTCTCCGCCACCCGCTCGATCACCATCGAGGCGGTCGGTACGGAACTGGTCTTCGCGCTGGCGGTGAACGCGGCCGCCGGCAAGTCGGAGGCCGTGGCCGGCAATTTCAGCCTGGTCTGGACCGACACGCAGACCCTGGCCCGGGCCGGCCGGGCGGACGTGGCGATCGGCACGATCCAGCTGGACGCGGTCGGCAGCGTGCATCTCGCCGCCGAGAGCCGCACCGATGTCGGCCTCTATTCCGGCGCCCTCGCCGTCTCCACCTCCAACGACGGCTTCGGCGCGGCCATTGCCATCCACCGCGACGACGATGTGACCGAGGCGGCGGTCGGCCAGGATGCGGAGGTGCGTGCGCTCGGCCACGGCGTGCCGGTCCAGGTGCGCAACGGCGTCTTCAACGACGACGGCATCCAGGGCACGGATCCGCTGCGCGGCCTGGCCGTCACCGCCACCTCCTGGGACGATCTGAACCTGGTCGCGATCGGCGGCGGCGTGTCGCTGCAGAACGACGAGGTCGGCATCGGCGGCGCCGTGGCGGTCGGCTGGATGCATGGCCGGACCCAGGCGCTGATCGGCGACCGGGCCACGCTGAACAGCGACAACAGCGGGGCCGCGGACGGGCAGCAGATCCTGCTGCTTGGCCAGGACCTGACCATGGCCGACGCCAGCGCCGTCGGCATCGGGGCCGCGGGGGGCAATGCCTTCGGCGGCGCGGCCGCAGTGCTCGACATCGCCAACGACGTCGCCGCCGCGGCGCGCGGCGCCAATGTCCTGAACACGCGCGGCGATGTGTCCTTCAACGCCGAATCCACCACCGATGCCAGCGGCCTCGCCATCGGCATCGCGGGCCAGTTGCGCACCGGCAGCAGCGGCACCTCGGGTTCCGGCGCCGGCAGCAGCTTCAGCTTCACCGGCAGCGGCACCGTCGCCGTGAACCTGATCGACAACGACGCCCTGGCGACGATCGGCGCAGGCTCCCGCGTCGATGCCGGCGGCGATCTGCGGATCACCGCCAGCGACGAATCGAAGATCGATGCCGATGCCGGCGGTGCGGCGCTGGCCCTCGATTCCGGCGGCACGAGCGCGTCGCTCGCCATCGGCGCCTCGGTGGCGGTCAACCAGGTGGACAGCCGGGTCCTGGCCGAGGCCCGCGAGACCGACATCCTGGCGGACCAGATCACCGTGACCGCCACGGGCGAGCCTATGATCAGCGCGCTCACGCTCGCCGGCGCCTTCAGCGCGGATCTCGACGGCGGCAAGGGCTTCGGCGGCGCCGGCTCAGGCTCCGGCAACGCCATCACGAGCTCGGTCATCGCCGGCCTGACGGGCGGCTATGTCGAGAGCCGTGTCGGCGATATCGCCATCACCGCCCGCGACGATGCGCGTATCGATGCCGATGCCGGCGTGGCTGCGCTCGAACTGCTGATCGGTGGCGGTGGCAATGCCGCCGCCTTCGCCGTGGGGGCGGCGGCCACGCGGAACGATGTCGAAGCGGAGACGATCGCGCGGCTCGAACAGGCGACAGCGGTCTCCGCCGGCGCCCTGGCGGTGACCGCAACTTCGGAAGGCTTCGTCACCGGCTTCAGCTTCGGCTTCGCCGGGGCGCTCGCCGCCTCCGGCAGCTCGGGCGTTGCGCTTGCGGGTGCAGGCGCTGGCAGTGCGAACGAGGTCACACGCCTCACCGCCGCCGAGATCACGTCGACGCAGGTGACGGTGCCAAACGGCGCGGTCACGCTGATCGCCAGGGACGAGACCGACACCGTGGCCAAGGCCGGCAGCGCCGCCGTCGAGGTCTCGGTCAGCAGCAGCAGCAATGTCGGCATCGGGCTCGGGCTGTCGGTCGCGGTGAACGACATCACCAGCAGCGTCCAGGCCGTGATCGAGAACACTCCGATCATGGCAGGCGGGGCGCTGACGCTGCAGGCCGACAACACATCCACAATGGACGCGGTCGCGGTCGGCGCGAGCCTCGGGATCTCGGCCGGCAGCAGCGGCTCGCTGGCGATGGGCGCCGTGGGTGCGACAGCCACGAACACGATCACCAACACGACCCTGGCGGAGATCCGCAACACCACCGGCGACGATGCGGTTCGCATCGATGTCGGCGGTGCGATCGCCCTCGGCGCCATGGATGACGCGCAGATCCTCGCCGATGCCCGGGCGGCGGCGCTGACCGTCGCGGTGGGCGGGAGCACGTCGGGCAGCGGCAACCTCGGCATCGGTGCCGCGACGAACAGGGTGACGAACATCACCCGCGCCGAGATCTACGGCGCGGAT
This sequence comes from Acetobacteraceae bacterium, assembly GCA_027489135.1. Lineage (GTDB taxonomy): Bacteria > Pseudomonadota > Alphaproteobacteria > Acetobacterales > Acetobacteraceae > JAIEOP01. The sequence continues at coordinate 3,069 of JAIYAI010000223.1, read as the reverse complement.
ACCGCCACGACGGCGGGCGACGCGACCCTCAGCGCGGTCTCCGATACCGACATCGAGGCCTATGCGATGGCCGCCGGCCTGACCGCGGGCGGCAGCGGCGGGGCCCAGATCACGGTGCAGGTGAATGCGAGCACCGTCACCAACATCGTCCGCAACACCACCGAGGCGGTGCTTCGGGATGCGGACCTGACCACGCCGGACGCCATCTCCCTCCAGGCACGCGATTCCGCCGCCATCGAGGCCAGGCTGGATGCGGTGGCGGTCGGCTTCTCCATCAGTTCCGGTGTCGCGGTAACGGTGAACGTCGCGGCAGCCGTCGCCCTGAACGATATCCTCGACGTCACCCGCGCGGTCGTCGACGGCGGCTATGCCGAGGCGCAGGGCATCACGACCATCGAGGCCGTCTCGACGGGTACGATCCTGGCCTCGGCCCTGGCCGTCTCGGCATCGGTCGGCGGCAGCGGCTCGCTCGCCATCGGCGGCGCAGGCGGCGGCGCGGCGGTGACCAACCTGCTGCGCAACCACACCACCGCCGGCGTGGAGAACGACGGCCGCCTGTGGTCGGCCGGCGCCATCACCGTCTCAGCCGAGGACCGCGCCAGCATCTCCGCACATGTCACCGCCATCGCGGCCAGTGTGCAGGTGGGTGCGAGCGGCGGAATATCCCTGGCCGCATCCGTTTCGCTGGCGACCAACGACATTGCGAACCGGACCCGGGCGCTGCTGTCCGGCGGCGGCAGTGCAGCCAGCCAGGGCAGCCTGACGGTGCGCGCCGTCACCTCGGGCACCATCCGTGCCGATGGCGTTGCCGCCTCCTTCTCCGGCGCCGGGTCGGGCGGGTTCAGCGGCAGCCTCGCGCTCGGCATCGCCAATGTCGAGAACAGGATCGGCGGGGTGACCGAAGCCGCCCTGCGCGACAGCCTGTGGGACGACGGCGGCGGGTTCACGGTGCACACCGCGACGGTCACGGCGGAGAACACCGCACGGATCGAGGCGGAGACCACCGCTGCGGCCATCTCGCTGGCCGGCGGCACGCTGGCGGTCTCCGGTGCTGCCGCGGTCTCCCTGGCGACGAACATCATCTCCGGCGATACGCTGGCCCTAGTAGAGCGCGCCGACGTCGAGACGGAGACCGGCGCGGTCTCGGTGACAGCGTCGACCGACGCCACGATCGCCGTCGAGGTGCTGGCAGCCGCGATCGGCGCCTCGGGGGGCAGCCTGGCCCTCACGGTCGCCACCGCGGGCGCGCGCGCTTCGAACACCATCACCGGCAAGACGCGCGCCGTCATCGAGGGCGGGAGCATCCTCTCGGCCGGCGACGTGCTCATCGCGGCGGCCGATGATTCGGCGATCGATGCCAAGGTGCAGGCGCTCTCGCTCTCGCTGAGCGCGGGCCTGCTGAGCGGCGCGCTGGCCGTGACGGTCGTGGCCGCCGAGAACATCATCCGGGGCAGCGTCGAGGCGGAGGTCGTCGGCGCGACCATCACCGCCAACGGCGACGTGGTGCGGGTCCTGGCAGGGCGCGAAGCCGCGTTGCAGGCCGAGGGCGGGGGCGCCGCCTTCTCGCTGAGCTTCGGACTCTCGGCCACCCTCAACGCCTCGGTGGTCGCGGCCAGCCTGACCAACACGCTCGAGAACACCATCGCCGCGACCGTGAGGGGCGGCGCCCATATCGAGACCAGCGGGGACATCGTCGTCGAGACGCGCGATACCTCGACCATCGATGCCGAGGCGGCCGCGCTCTCGGCCAGCGTCGGCGGCTCGGTGGGCGTCTCGGTGACGCTCGCCGTAGGGATCGCGCTGACCGATGTCACCTACCGCACCGTCCTGAGCAGCACGGTGGACGGGGCCGAGGTCATCTCCTCGGAGGGCGATGTCCGCATCACGGCCACGTCGGATGCGACCATCTCGTCGCTGTCGCGCGCGCTTGCCATCAGCATGGGCGGGGCGCTGGGCGGGGCCGTCAGCGTGACGGGCACCGGCGCGACGGCGCGTATCGTCGCGGAGGCGACGGTTGGCGCCGCGGTCCTGGGCGGCGCGCGTGTCTACGGGGACGCGGTGACGCTGCTCGCCGAGGACGTCTCCCGCCTGCAGGCCGATGTGGCCGCCGTCTCGATCGGCCTGGCGGTCTCCGGCGCGGCCGCCGTCACCATCGGCGTCGCAGCCTCGATCGCGGAGATCACCGCGGGCTCCGATGTCCTCGCCGAGGTCGACGACGCCACGCTGCAAGCGACCGGCGACCTGCTGGTGCGGGCAGCGGGCGCGGGCGAGGCGCACAGCAAGGCCTCCGCGGTCTCCGTCGGGTTCGCGGCCGCCTTCGCTGCCTCCGGCAGCGTGAACATCGCGGCTGCGGTGACCGAGAACAGCATCGAGAGCAGCGTCGCGGCCCAGATCGCCGACGCCGGCACCCTGGCAGCGCCCGGCCTGCAGGCCGGCGGCAGGGTGCAGGTGCAGGCCGTGGATGATCGGTTGGCGACGGCGGCGTCCTTCGCCGCCGGCATCAGCGTCGCGGCGAGCATCGGCGGCGCGACGGTGAGCGTCGCCGCCGCGTCCGCGCGCAACGCCAGCGACGCGGCAACGCGCGCCGATGTGGCCAACAGCACGCTGCGCGCCCTGGAAGGCGATGTCGAGGTCACCGCGCTCTCGACCTCGACCCTCCGGGCGACGCCCGACGCGGTCGCGGTGGCGGTCACCGCAGGCATCGGCGTCGCCGTCGGCGGCAGCGTGGCCATCGCCGAGAATGTCAGCGCGGCGGAGATCGAGGCCGTGGTGCGGGACGGCGCCCGGCTTGACGCCGGGGCCGCCGTGCTGGTGCAGGCGCGCGACGAGAGTTTCGCCAGCGCCGCGCTCTCCTCGGACGTCAACACCGCCGCGCTCGACGGTATCGCCCTTGGCGTCGGCATCGGCCGGAACGAGATGGCCAATACCGTCACCGCCCGGGTGGATGCCGCCACGGCGCTGGCGCGGGACGGCGACGTGACGATCGCGGCCCAGGCCCAGCAGAATCTCGAGACGCGGGTCGATGTCGACTCGATCTCGGTGTCCTTTGGCTCGGCCGGGGCCGGCGGG
>JAIYAI010000181.1 GCA_027489135.1 Acetobacteraceae bacterium | reverse complement strand
TGACCACGCCGCTGCTGACGACGTCCTCGGGCGCGAAGATGGGCAAGACCGCGTCCGGCGCGGTCTGGCTCAGCCCGGATCGCCTCAGCCCCTACGACTACTGGCAGTTCTGGCGCAACGCCGAGGACGCCGATGTCGGCCGCTTCCTGGCGCTCTTCACCGACCTGCCGATGGACGACGTGCGGCGCCTGGGCGCCCTGCGCGGCGCCGAGGTGAACGAGGCGAAGAAGATCCTCGCCAACGAGGCGACGGCGCTGCTGCACGGCCGCGCCGCCGCCGAGGAAGCCGCCGAGACGGCGCGCCGCACCTTCGAGGAAGGCACGGCGGCCGAGACGCTGCCCGCCGTGACGCATGCGCTGCCGGCGACGGTGGTCGACCTTCTCGCCGCGGCGAAGCTGGTCGCCAGCAAGGGCGAAGGACGCAGACTCGTCGCGCAGAACGGCGTGCGGCTCAACGACGCGCCGGTCAGCGACCCGATGCAGAGCGTGACGGCAGCGGACCTGCGGGACGGCGCGGCGAAGCTGTCGCTGGGGCGGAAGAAGCACGTCCTGGTGCGGGCGGGCTGACCGTCCGGGGCGCCGCCCCGGACCCCGCTCGGAGGCGCCGCCCCCGAGACCCCCGCCGGGGACCGCGCCGGTCCCCGGACCCCGGCACTTCGAAGAAAAGACGATTATTCAGTAAAATCAAGAGGCTGTGCGTTTGAGCGGACAAATCCACCGCCTCGCCCGGGGATCGTTTCGGTCTCGCTTCTAGGATAGTTTTCTCTGCCAGCGCAAGCCGAAACCGCGCTCAGTCCGTCCGTCCCAGCACCCCGCTGAGTACACGATCCCGCACCGCCAGGATCTCATCCGGCGAGAGCCCCTGCTTCGGCAGCGCGATCACATCCTGCAGCTTTGAGATGAACACGAACGCCTCCCGCGTCTCACGCGCCAGGCGCAGCATCGGCGTCCGCCACAGGCGCAGGTTCAGACTGGTCTCCACCACAATCCCGTGTTGCGACAGGGTCAGACGGCCATCCGGCGACGCCCCGAACACGTCGAGGATCGCGCCCACCTGCTGACGCCGGTTCGAACGCAAACCGGAGGACAACAAGGCCCAAAAGAACAGCCACGCCGGGACGAAGTAGGCTGTGAGCGCGACCGCGGCGAAGCTGTCGCTGAAGGCAAGGTGCTGGGTCTTCGAGCCCAGTTGGAGGTACTGCGCCGTCAGCGACATGACGAAGACCCCCCAGGCCGCGCACATCCAGGCCAGGAGGAGCGACAGCGCCAGCGGGCCGAGACGGATACGCCGACGGTCCCCGCCAGCGGCATCGGCGAGATTCAGCCCGACCAGGATGGCCTCACGGTCGATACGATAGGGAACGGTGATGGCGTCCGGCGCCGTCCGGGGATCGATCATTCCGCATCAGGTAGCCGATCCGCTGCGGCCCCGGCGAGGGCCTCTCGTCACCCTGGCATCCCGCCTCCGTCCCGATGCAGCATCCCCGGCCCGCTCCCCCGCAGGAGGCCCCCATGCCGGCGATCACCTTCAACCTCTCCCGCACCGCCCTCGCCCCCGGCTGGGACCCGACCCAGCCCTGGCACGACGCGCTCTGGCAGGAATTCGCCGCCGGCTACGCCTATCGCCGCGTCGCCGATCCCACCCCGCTCTTCGACAGCCTCCGCGCCACGGATCCCGCCACCGGTGGGCGCTCCGACAGCTTCGACGCCGTCGCCGGCTCGCTCGACCTCGTCGCGCACAATTTCGCCGGTGCCGTCAGCCTGGACTGGGCCGATGCCGGGCGGACCGCGACCCTCGCCCTCGACGCCGCCTGGGGAAGCATCGACAATGTCGCCGTCACGGAGTTCACCGGTGACCGCCTGGTCCTGAGCAACTGGGTCGACGCCTATGTCGCCCTCGGCGGCAGCCAGGACCGGGACATCGTCATCGACGGCGCCAAGCGGGCCGAGGTGATCACCGGCGGCGGGGACGACAGCATCACGGTCGGCATCGACAGCGACGGCGCGGCGGAGACCAATCTGGTCCGCATCCTCGCCGGCGCCGGCAACGACACCATCACCGCGGCGATGGCCAGCCAGGACTTCACCGGCGGCGCGGCATACCGGCCGAAATGGTCGAAGACGGAGATCAAGGCCGGCGCCGGCAACGACCTGATCGATGGCGGCCCCAGCGCCGACCGGATCGACGGCGGCACCGGCTACGACATCGTCCGGCTCGAGGGGTTGCGCGCGGACTACGTGGTGGAGATCGACGCCAAGGGCGTCACGGTGCGCGACCTGCGCGGCGTCGCCGGCCAGGACGGCACGGACCGGCTGAAAAATGTCGAGGCGCTGCTGTTCGACGACGCGACCCTGATGCTGCCGCAATCCGGCTTCGGCGCCGTCTCGCCCCCGCTGGCGCTGGGCACGGCGCTGACCGATGCGTCGCCGCACCTGGTGCAGGGATTCGTCGACTACGGCACCGACCCCTACGACGCGTCGGATTTCACCGACCTGACGCCGGGCGCGCGCAGCCTGCTCTCCGGCACACCGGCGCAGCCGCTGTTCGAGGCGCTATCCTTCGACGTGCTTGCGCGCATCACCGGGGCGACCCTGCTGCAGCGCGGGGCGGAGGTCGACTACGACCTCGCCGGCTCCGTCGCGGATTTCGTCGTCGGCATCGACGGCCTGCGCATCGCGGTCCAGGTGGTGCGCGCCGCGACCTTCCCGCCTGGCAGCCCCTATACGCCCGCACAGGCCACGACGGTCCTGATGGCCAAGCTCGAGGACATCAACGAATCCAACGCGAATGTCAGCGCCGCGGATCGCTGGGAGAAGCAGATCCTGCACGTCTTCGCCGTCGACGCCCAGGCGGAGACGACGCTGGCGACGGCCTATGGCGCGCTCGACCCCGTGCTGAAGGCGGACACCATCCTGCTCGTCACCCGCACGGAGGGCGACGACGGCTTCCTCTATTTCGGCTGACCGCCGCTCAGGCGAAGCCCGGCGGCGGCACGAAGCCGCGATACGCGGCTTCGAGCTGCGCGGCGAATTCGATGCAGGACAGGTCGCCGCCATGCGGGCCGATGATCTGCACCCCGATCGGCAGCCCCTCCGGCGATTCCCCGCAGGGCGCGACCGTGCTCGGCAGCAGCGCCATGCCGCTGAAGCCGGCCCAGAAGAGCTGGTCCGTCGTCGGCACCGGCTTGCCGTTGACCATGATCGTGCGCTGCCAGCGCTCCCCCGCATGGTCGTGCGGCACGGCGGCCGAGGACGCCGCGGGGCAGAGCAGCAGGTCCCAGTCCTGGAAGAAGGTGTGCCAGGCGCGGCGCATCTGCTGGCGGCGTTCCTGCGCGCCAAGCCAGTCCTTGTGGTGGATGGTGTTCGCCCGCGCCATGCGCGCGCGGTAGCTTTCGTCCGTCGCCGGAAGCTCACGCGCCAGGCGCTGCCATTCGGCGAAGGCGGCATCGGGGATGCGGCCCGAGGTCGCGCTGCGCAGCAGGCGGATGTAGTCGGCCTGGGCCTGGTCGGTATCGATCTCCGGCCGCGCCGTCAGGCTGACCCTGGCCCCGCGCGCCGCGAGGAAATCCGCCAGGCGTTGGATCGCGTCCTGCACGGGGCGGTCGACCTCCGCGTTGCGGTCCTCCAGCATCACCGCGATGCGCCAGTCCTTCAGGCGCATCCGCCGCGCCGGCGCGAGGTTCAATGCCCAGGCCCCGGCCTCGATCGCGTCCGGCCCCGCGATGGCCTGCAGCGCGACGCGGAGATCCCCGGCGGAGCGCGCGAGCGGGCCGATGACGGCGATGTCGGCCTCGGTCACCGCCTCATCCAGGGTATGGCCGCGCGGCGGGCAGATGCCCCAGGTCGGCTTGTGGCCATAGACGCCGCAGTAATGCGCGGGATTGCGGATCGAGGCGCCGATGTCGCTACCGAGTTCGAGCGCCGTCAGCCCCGCCGCCAGCGCCGCCGCCGAGCCGCCCGAGGAGCCGCCTGGCGCGCGCGTGACGTCCCAGGGATTGTTCGTGCAGCCATAGACCGGGTTGTAGCTCTGCCAGTCCGCCAGCATCACGGGGACATTGGTCTTGCCGAAGACCACGGCGCCCGCGGCCTTCAGGCGCTGCACGGCCAGCGCGTCCCCGGTCGCGCGGTGCGCGGCGTATTCCGGGAGGCCCCAGGTGGTGGGGTGGCCGGTGAGGTCGAAGCTCTCCTTCACCGTCATCGGCACGCCGTGCAGCGGGCAGAGATGCGCGCCTTTCGCCTGTACGGCATCGGCGGCGTCGGCCGCGGCGCGCGCGGCGTCGAGGTCGCGCACGACGACGGCATTGATCGCGCCATCGAGCCGCTCGATGCGATCGATGTGCGCGTCGAGCAGTTCGCGCGCGGACACCTCGCCGCGGCGGATCGCCGCCGCCTGGTCGAGGGCGGAGCGGAAATGCAGGTCTGTCACGGCGGTATCCTCCCGCCGCGACTATGGCCCGCGGGATTCAGCCCGCGAAGGGGTCCCGCAGCGTGATCGTGTCGTCACGGTCGGGGCTGGTGCTCAGCAGCACGACCGGCGCCTCGACCAGTTCCTCGATGCGGCGGACATACTTCACCGCGGCCGCCGGAAGCTGGGCGTAGCTGCGCGCGCCGGCGGTGGAGCCGGACCAGCCCTCCATCGTCTCGTAGATCGGCTCCGCGGCGGCCTGGGCCTCCATCGCGGAGGGCAGGCGGGACATCACCTCCCCCTTCACCGTGTAGCCGGTGCAGATCTTCAGCTCCGTCAGCCCATCGAGCACGTCGAGCTTGGTCAGCGCCAGGCCCTGCACGCCGCCGATCTTCACGGCCTGGCGCACCATGCAGGCATCGAACCAGCCGCAGCGGCGCG
>JAIYAI010000736.1 GCA_027489135.1 Acetobacteraceae bacterium | reverse complement strand
TGCTGATCACCGCCAGCCCGCATGTGAACACGCCGAGCCTGGTCGCCCGCCTGCCCTACGACCCGGTGCGCGATTTCCGCGCCGTCGCCATGGCCGGTGCGACGCCGCAGCTTTTCGTCGTGAACCCGAAGCTGCCGGCGCAGAACCTGGCGGAGTTCATCGCGCTGATCCGCGCCAATCCCGGCAAATACGCCTTCGCCACCGCCGGTGTCGGCAGCGCCATCCATGTCGCGTCGCTGCTCTTCCTGGCGGAGACGAAGACGGAGATGCTGCACGTGCCCTATCGCGGCGGCGGGCCGGCGATGCAGGCCGTCATCACCGGGGAGGCGCAGCTTGTGATGGACCCGATCGCCTCCGCGTCGCCCCATGTGAAGGGCGGCACGGTGAAGGCGCTGGCCGTCGCCACCGGCGCGCGCAGCCCCGTCCTGCCGGAGGTGCCCACCACCGACGAGGCCGGCCTGCCCGGCTTCCGCGCCGAGGCCTGGATCGCCGTGCTCGCGCCGTCGCGCGTGCCGGCAGCGCGCATGGCGCGGCTGCAGGAGGGCTTCGCCAAGGCGGTGGAGAACGCGCAGGCCCGCCTCGCGGGGCTTGCCGTGCAGCCGATGCCCGATGCCCGCACGCCGGAGCAGATCGATGCGCTGATCGCGCGGGAGATCCCGCGCATCGGCGCGGTTCTGAAGGCCGCGGGCGTCAATCCGGAGTAGCTACTCGAAGCTGACCCAGGCGCGCGGCGGCGGGGCGGCGAGATCCCGCTTCGCCTGCTGCACCGCCGTGTCGAGCGCCGAGAGGAAGCGCGAGCGGTCGGCCCCGGTCATGGCGGAAGGACCGCCGGTGATCGCCCCGGCTTCCCGCCGGGCCTGGTTCACCGCGCGGCCGGCCAAAGCGCCGCCGATGTTTTCCGGTGTCCAGGGGTGCCCGCGCGGGGAGAGGGCGCGCGCACCCTTCTCGATGCAGCGCGCGGCCAGCGGGATGTCCTGCGTGACGCAGACATCGCCACGAACGATGTGCTCGGCGATCCAGTCGTCCGCCGCGTCCGGCCCGTCGGCGACGATGACCAGGCGCAGGTCCGGATGGTCTGGCAGGCGCACCGGCCGCGCGCCGTTGCCGACCACGATCACCTTCACGCCGAGGCGAAGCGCGACGCGGAACACCTCGTCCCGCACCGGGCAGGCATCGCCGTCGACGTGTATGGTCTGGGTCATCGGACTCGCACCTCCGCCCGCGCCACGGCGCCAGCGGCGTCGAGCACGGTGACGCGGTAGAAGCCGGGGCCGGCCGGTGTCCAGGCCGCCTCGCGCTTGGCGGGCTCGGCCGGGATCGGAGCGCCGTCGACCAGGAAGGTGAGGGGGCGGCGGCCGCCGGTGGCGCGCAGGGTGACATGCCCGGCACCCTCCGCCGCCAGCACGGCGCCCGGCGGGGGGAAGAGAAGGCGCAGGCGGTCGAGTGGCTCGGTTCCCGCGGCGGTCGGGCCGGCCCGCACCGGCAGCGGCGCGCGCGGGTTGGGCGGCAGGCGCTCGAACAATCGCGCGAGCAGGGGCAGGGCGGTGCGGAGGCCCGTCGCGGTACCCGTGGTGCCGGCATCGTGACCCGGGACCAGCGGCGTGCCGTCGGGCCGCCCGACCCAGACGCCGACCACGTGCCGCCCGTCGAAGCCCATGGCCCAGGCGTCGCGCCCGCCCCAGGAGGTGCCGGTCTTCCAGGCGATCCCCGGCGGCCCGCCGGCGGGGAAGGGTTGCACCAGGATCGCGCCGGCCAGCCCCGCCGCCCGCGCATCCAGCACCCGGCGCGGCATCGCCGTCTCGCCCGGCTGCAACCGAGTCGGCGCCGCCATGCCGTCATTCGCCAGCATCGCGTAGAGCCCAGCCATCTCCCGCAGCGTCGTGCCAAAGCCGCCCAGCGCCAGCGGCAGCGCGGCATCGGCGCCGGGCGGCAGGCGCGGCGGCAGGCCGGCGGCCTTGAGGGCGGAGGCGTAGCGGATGGGCCCGATCTCGGAGAGCAGCGCGACCGCCGGCAGGTTCAGCGACTGCCGCAGCGCATCGGCGACCGAGACGCGGCCGGCGAAGCCGCGATCGAAGTTCTCAGGCGCGTAGGCGCCGAAGCGGCGCGGCAGGTCGGCCAGCAGCGTCTCCGGCGCGGCGATGCCGCCCTCGAAGGCCATGGCGTAGAGGAAGGGCTTCAGCGCGGATCCCGGCGACCGCACCGCGCGCGTCAGGTCCAGCATGCCGGCCCGGGCCTGCGCGCCGTATTCGCCGCCGACGAGCGCACGAACCTCCCGCGTCCGGGCATCGAGGATGATGGCGGCGGCCGAGGCGCGCTCCGGCAGGTCGCGCAGCGCGGCCATCACCAGCCCCTCCGCCGCCCGCTGCAGCGGCAGGTCGAGGGTCGTAGCGATCCGCCCTGTCCCGGTCGCAGGCCCGCGCGCCAGTTCCCGCGCGAGATGCGGTGCCAGCCGCGGCATCGGCCGCCGCTGCGCGGGCACCGGCGTGGCCAGCGCCAGCGACGTGTCCTCCGCCGTCACGCCCGGCGCCCGCGCCGCGCGATGCAGCAGCACCGAATCCCGCGCCGCCCGCGCCCGCTCCGGATGACGGTCCGGCCGCAGCGCCTCGGGTCGGCGGGGGATGGCGACCAGCAGCGCGGCCTCGGCCGGGTCCAGCGCATGGGCGGGCTTGCCGAACCAGGCCAGCGCCCCGGCCCGCACCCCTTCGATGTTGCCGCCCATGGGCGCGAGGGTGAGCCAGATCGCCAGCACCCCGTCCTTGCCGAAGCGCCACTCAAGCTGGGCGGCGCGGGCGATCTCGATCGCCTTGGACCGCAGCGTGCGCGGCCGCGGTTCCAGCAGCCGCGCGGCCTGCATCGACAGCGTCGATCCGCCGGAGACGATGCGTCCCCCCGCTGCCACGAACTGCCAGGCGGCACGGGCGAGGGCCGCGGGATCGACGCCGACATGGTCGCGGAAGCGCCGGTCCTCCGCCGCGATCAGCAGGTCGAGGAAGAGCGGCGGCACATCCGCGGGCGTCGTGGCGAGCCGCCAGATCCCGCCCGGGGCGGGCAGGACGGAGAGGGTGCGGCCCTCGCGGTCCACGGCCTCCACGCCATGCACGGCGAGGCGGGCGAGGTTGGGCGGGGCGATCCGATCGAGCAGCAGCGCGCCCGCGCCGAGCAGCGGCAGCAGGAGCGCGGCGAGGAGGATGCGGCGCGAGCGGACCATCGGCGGCAATGTAACGCCTCAGCCCGCCTCGGCGCAGCCGCAGGCGGCGAGGGCCTTGCGCATATGCGCCGGCACCGGCGCCGTCGCCGCGATGGCGGGATCGAGCGGCAGGCGGATCGCGCGGGCCAGCAGGTGCAGTGGTCCCGGGCCGCCGCCATAGCGTTCATCGCCCTGGATCGGGCAGCCCAGATGCGCGCAATGAACGCGAAGCTGGTGCGTGCGGCCCGTGCGCGGCGTCAGTTCCAGCCAGGCCGTGCCGGGCCCGCGGCCGAGCACGCGCCAGGCGGTGGCGGCGGCCTGGCCCTTCGCATCGACGACCATGCGCCAGCCCTCGCGGGCCGTGCTGTGCTTCAGGAGCGGCGCGTCGATCACGCCCGTGGCGTCGGGCGGCGCGCCGCGCACCACGGCCCAGTAGGTCTTGGTCACGGCGCCCGGCGTGGCGAAGAGCCGGCCCAGCGCCGCCAGCGCCGGCTTGGTCCGCCCGAGCACCAGGCAGCCCGCCGTGTCGGCATCCAGGCGATGCGCCGGCTGCGGCCGGTGCCGCTTGCCGAAGCGCAGCGCCTCCAGGTGGTCCTCCAGCGACGCCCCGCCGCGTGGGCCCGCATGCACCGCGAGCCCGACCGGCTTGTCGAGGATCAGCACCGCGTCGTCGCGGTGCAGGATGGCGATCATGCCGGCCCGGCGAGCGCGTCGAGTCGCGCCCGCCACGTCGCCTGCAGCACGAGGTCCTTCACCGGGTGGTAGAGCCGGCCCGGCAGCATCTCCTCGGCCGACCAGGCGTGACGGAAGAGCACGCCCCGAAGCTCCGGCGCCGCCACGGCGGCCAGGCCGTGATGCAGCGCCAGGATGTGGAAGAGATACTCGATGAAGAAGTGCCGCGGCGTGCCGTCCGGATGCGGCGCGAGTTCGGGATGCCGCGCCAGCAGGTCGCGCACCAGGTCCAGCAGGCGGCGGCTGAGGCGGACGGCGCAGACCATCGACCAGGCCCAGGGCGGCGGCAGGATGTCCTCGGGCACGTGGCGGTACCAGCCCCAGCTGGACCGGTCGCCCTCCGGGCTCACGATCCGCGCGTCGCTGAGGATGTCGGCCGCGCCATGCCGATCGTCGATGCGCGCCAGGGTGTCGAGGGTCGGGATGAAGACATCCTCCTCGACGAACCAGACATGGCCGTGCCGCCGGTCCGCCACCGCGAAGGCGTAGAGCCCGCGTTCCCAGGCGCTGACCCGTGCGGGGCGCTTGCGGCGGGTGATGAAGGGGTTGAGGTCGACGAAGCCCGCGGCCTCGCAGGCCGCATCCGCGGGGTGTAGCAAGGTCAGCGGCGGTGCGAGCGGCGCCGCGGCGGGATCGTCGGCGACGGCAAAGAGGTCGTAGCCCTGCACCGCCATGCCGGCGAGGAAGGCCACCTGGCCAGGATCGGGCCGCTGCGTCAGCAGGACGACGGCCGTCTCGCGCGGCCCGGTCGTCATGCCCCGCGCCTTACCCGTTCCGGCCGTGGCAGTGCTTGTACTTCTTGCCTGACCCGCAGGGGCACTGCGCATTGCGCGAGACCCGGCCCCAGGTCGCGGGATCGTTCGGGTCGATCTCCTCGGGCGGCGGCAGGCCCGGCGCCGCCCCCGCGCCCCAGGCACCGGCGACGCCGGCCATCTCCAGCTGCATCGCCCCTTCCGGCGCGTTGGCGTCCGGGTGGCGCATGTCGGTCACCCGCACCGGCTCCGGCATCGGCGGCGGCAGGTCGCTGCGAAGCTCCACGCGCAGCAGCAGGCCGGTCACCCGTTCGCGCAGCGAGGCGAGCATGCCGTTGAACAGGACGAAGGCCTCGGACTTGTATTCGTTCAGCGGGTCGCGCTGGCCGTAGGCGCGGAGGCCAATGCCCTGGCGCAGGTGGTCGAGCGCGAGGAGGTGCTCCTTCCAGACCTGGTCGAAGACCTGCAGCAGCAGCGACTTCTCCACCACTCGCATCAACTCGGGGCCGATATTGGCGGCCTTGGCGGCGAGGAGCTGGTCGGCGGCCTGCTCGATGCGCTCGCGCACCTGGGTCTCGTCGATCCCCTCCTCCTTGCCCCAGGCGACGACGGGCAGGTCGAGGCCGAGGTCGTCGCGCACGCGCGCCTCCAGGCCCTCGAGGTCCCACTGCTCGGGATAGGCGTTCTCGGGGATGGCGGCGTCGACCATGCCGCCGATCGCTTCGGCGCGCATCTCGGCGATGGTCTCGGAGACGTCCTCAGCCTTCATGAAGGCCTTGCGCTG
>JAIYAI010000547.1 GCA_027489135.1 Acetobacteraceae bacterium | reverse complement strand
AGTCCTCCGGCGTGAGGTACCAGGGCGTCGCGCCGTTGTCGCCGTAGTGGCGCAGCACTTCGGGCCGCTGCAGCGCCGCCTTGGTCAACGCGTTCATCCGCGTGACCAGCGCCGGCGGCAGGCCGGCCGGCGCGACGACGCCGTTCCACGAGGTGATGTCGAAGCCGGGCAGCGTCTCGGCGATGGTCGGCAGGTCGGGCGCGGCCGGGCTGCGCTCTGGGCCCGAGACGGCGAGGCCACGGGCCTTGCCCTCCCGCACCGCGCCGATGGGGCCGGAGAAGTTGTCGAACATCACCTGCACGCGCCCGGCCATCAGATCGATCAGCGCCGGCGCGCCGCCGCGGTAGGTGACGACCGGCAGGTCCACCCCGGCGCGGGTCTTGAACATCTCCCCGCACAGATGCGGCGTCGTGCCGGCCCCGCCGGTCGCGTAGGTGTACTTGCCGGGATTGGCCTTCAGCAGCGCGATCAACTCGGGCACCGAGCGCACCGGCAGGTCGTTGTTGACGAACAGCAGGTTCGGCTGGCGCCAGAGGCCGGAGATGTAGGTGAAGTCGGTGTCCGGGTTGTAGGGCAGCGACGGGAACAGCGACGGCGCGATGGCCAGCGTCGCGACGCTGCCGAGGCCGATCGTGTAGCCATCCGGCCGCGCCTTGGCGATCGCGTCGGTGCCCACCGTGCCGCCGGCGCCGGCGCGGTTCTCGACCACGAAATTCTGGCCCGTGATCGCGCTCATCGCCTGGCAATACGCGCGCGACGCGAGGTCGGTCGCGCCGCCCGGGGCGTAGAGGTTGATGTAGCGGACGGTCTGGTTCGGCCAGTCCGCGGCCTGGGACTGCGCCCGGGCGAAGGGCGGGGCGGCGAGAGCGGTGGCGGCGACGAGCACGCCGCGACGGCGAAACACCAGGCTGTTCATGCGATGGCCTCCCAGGTCGTCCGGCGCTGCGGCCGGTTGCCGGGGAAGCATAGGCGCAATTACCTCCCCGGCCACACCCCCGGCCGCACCGCGGCCGCGCAGAGCACGCCATAGGCGGTGATGCCGCAGGCCACCGCCACGAACTGGCCGGTCAGCCCGAAGCCCATCACATCGCCCAGCAGCCAACCTCCGCCGACCGCGAGGAGGATCCGCGACACCCCGGCCATCGCCGGCCAGGTGACCCGCCCCGCGCCGAGCGCCGCGAAATAGAAGGCCATGCCCATGCCGAAGATCGGCATCGCCGGCCCGATGACGGACAGCGCCGTCGTGGCGATCGCCACCACCTCGGGGTCGGAGGCGAAGGCCCGCGCCGTCGCGCCCGGGAACAGCGTGACGAAAAAGCCCACCACGCCCGTGATCGCAAGCGCCATCATCGCCCCGGTCCAGGCCGTCGCCCGCGCCGTCGCCCAGTCCCCCGCCCCCACCGCGCGCCCGACCAGCGCCGTCAGCGCCGACCCCACCCCGAAGGCGATCGGGATCATCAGGAATTCGAGCCGCGCGGAGACGCCATAGGCCGCCACCGCCGTCGCGCCGTGGGACGCGATGCGCGCCGTGACCAGGATGGTCGCCAGGTTGGCGATGGTCGCCAGCGCGGAGGCCACGAGGCCGACCCGCAGGATCTGCCAGAACAGCGCCCGCCGGAAGGTCACCCGCAGCCGCGGCGTGAAGCCCGCCCCGCCGCGCAGCACGACATAGCCCTGGATCAGCGCGGCTGCCGTCTGGCTCAGCGCCATGGCGAGGCCCGCGCCCGGCAGGCCCATGCCGAAGGGTTCCATCAACGCCCAGGCCATCAGCGGATAGGCGAGCCCCGTCGTCAGCATCACCCGTGCGGCCAGCGCGTGGCGCCCGCCGCCCCGCAGCACGGAGGCGAGGGTATTGGCGAACCAGGCCGGGATGGCGCCGAGGCCGAAGAGCAGCGTCGCATAGCCCGCCGCCGCCGCGGCCGCCTCCGCCCCGCCGATCAGCCCGAGGATGGCGGTCGGGAAGCCGGCCAGCGCGATGGTGAAGATCAGTCCGCCGCAGAGCGCGATGACCATGGCGTGCATCACCAGCGCCGCGGCCTCGTCCCGCTTGCCGGCACCGAGCGCGCGGGCGATGGCGCCGACCACGCCGCCGCCCATGGCGCCCGCCGACATCATCTGGATCAGCAGCGCGAAGGGCAGCACCACCGCCCAACCGGCCAGCGCCGCCGTGCCCTGGCGCGCCGCCAGCCAGGTCTCGAACAGCATCGACCCGGACTGCACGAAGGCGAGCGCGGAGGTGGGCGCCGCCAGCGCCAGGATGCGCCTGGCCAGCACGGTGCGGGACGGTGTCGCCGCAGGAATCGCCGCGGTATTTGTCACCGTCATCGCGGGGGCATCAGCCGGCATCGGCACGGTCCTTGTGCATGGTCTCGAGGCGCTCCCGCAGCGCGGGGGACGCGCCGGGCCCGGGCAGGGCCTTGACGTCGCGCACCGTCATCGGCGGCACCGTGCCGGCCGGTACGATGGCCACCTCGACCGGGCGGCCCGTGCTGCGCTCCACCACCTCGATCACCGATCCCACGGGCGAATCCTCGGGCAGCGCCATCCAGCGGTCGCCCCACTGCTTCAGCGCGAGGAAGGCGGGGTAGACCTCGCGGCCCTTGTCGGTCAGGCGGTATTCGTGGCGGTTGCCCTCGACCGCCACCTTGCGCAGCACACCATGCTCGACCAGCGCCTTCAGGCGGGCGGCGAGGATGTTGGGGGCGATGCCGAGGGCGCGTTCGAAGGCATCGAAGCGGGTGACGCCGTAGAAGGCCTCCCGCAGGATCAGGATGGCCCAACGCTCGCCCAGCACCGCCATGGCGCGGGCGACGGGGCAGCGTTCCTGGGCGAAGTCGGTGCGGGGGGGCATGGCTTGCAGGATGCAAGCACCAGGGCTTGCAGGATGCAAGTCAACCCCTTCCGGCGGATCAATCCACCGTCGCCCCCGCCGCCTGCGCCACCGCCGCCCAGCGCGCGACTTCGCCGGCGATGAAGGCGCGATAGGCATCGGTCGGCAACGGCCAGGGCTCGGCGCCGACGTCGCGGAAACGGCGGATGATGTCGGGATCGGCCATAGCGTCCACCAGCACGCCGGAGAGGCGGTCCGTCACCGCGCGCGGCGTCGCAGCGGGGGCGGCGATGCCGTACCAGGAGGAGACGTCGAAGTCGCGCACCCCCTGCTCCTGCAGCGTCGGCAGGTCCGGCATGGTCGGCACGCGCTCGGCCGTGCTGACGCCGAGCGCCCGCAGCGCGCCCTGCTGCACCAGGGCGCGGCTGACCGGCGCGTTGTCGATGTTGAACAGCACCTGGCCGTTCAGCACCGCCTGCATCGACGGCGCCGTGCCGCGATAGGGGATGTGCGTGACGTCCACGCCCATCCGCTCCGCGAAGAGCAGGCCCGAGAGGTGGGAGGAGGTGCCGGAACTGGCGGAACTGAAATTTGCCAGCCGCGGATTGGCCTTGATGAAGGCGACCAGCTCCGCGACCGAGGTGATCGGGCTGTCGCCCTTGACGATCAGCACGTTGGGCAGCCGTGCAAGGCGGCAGATGCCCGGCAGCTCGCGGTTCGGATCGAAGGCGCCGCGGTTGCGGTAGACCGCAAGGCTGATGGCGTGCGACGCGATATGGTTGACGGTGAAGCTGTGGTTGTCGGCGGCGCGGATGGCGCTTTCGGCGGCGATCATGCCGCCGCCGCCGGGGCGCGGATCGATGTAGAGCGTCTGGCCCAGATGCTCGCGGATCCGGTTCTCCAGGATCCGGATGAAGATGTCGGAGACGCCGCCGACCTGCGCGCTGATGACGAAGCGGAGCGGGCGGTCCGGCCAGGGCTGTTGCGCGCGGGCGCGCGTCGCGGCCAGCAGCGCGGGTGCGGCGAGGAGGGATCGGCGCCGCATCAGTCGATGCTCGCGCCGGAGGCGCGCACGACGGGCGCCCATTTCGCCACCTCGGCGCGCATGAAGGCGTCGAATTCGGCGGGCGGCAGCGGCGCCGGCTCCGCCCCGTACTCGCGCATGCGCTGGGCGATGGCGGGGTCGTTCAGCGCGGCGACCAGTTCCGCGCCGAGCCGGTCGAAGATTGCCCGTGGCATCGCCGCCGGCGCCGCGATGCCGTACCAGCTCGTCACGTCGAAATCCGGCACCCCGGCTTCCTGCATGGTCGGCAATTCGGGCATGGTGGAGGCGCGCGTGCCACTGGACACGGCAAGCGCGCGCAGCATCCCGGCCAGCACCTGCTGGCGGCTGGCCGGGGCGTTGTCGATGGCGAAGAGCACCTCGCCGTTCAGCACGGCGGCCATGGACGGTGCGGTGCCGCGATAGGGCACATGGGTGACCTCAGCGCCGATGCGCAGGCCGAGCAGCACGCCCGAGAGATGGGAGGAGGTGCCGGTGCCGGCGGAGGCAAACGTGGCGCGTGCGGGATTCGCCTTGATGAAGGCGACCAGGTCCTGCACCGAGCGGATCGGACTGTCGCCCTTCACGATCAGGACATTGGGCAGGAAGGCGATGCGCGCGACGCCGGGCAGGTCCTTCAGCGGGTCGAAGCTGAGGCGCCGGTACAGCGTCGGGCCGATGCCGTGGCTGGCGATGTGATTGACGTAGAAGGTGTAGCCATCCGGCGCGCTGCGTGCGGTCGCCTCCGCGCCGATCATGCCGCCGGCGCCTGGCCTCGGCTCGATCACCAGGGGCTGGCCGAGCCGCTCGCGCAGACGGTTCTCCATCATCCGCAGGAAGATGTCGGAGACCCCGCCCGCCGCGCCGCCGATGATGTAGCGGATCGGCTTGTCCGGCCATGTGCCCTGCGCCCGCGCGACGGCGGGCAGGGCGAGCGCGGCAGCACCGAGCAGGTGGCGGCGGTCGAGCATGCGATTCCTCCCGGTAGGCTATTTGCCGAAACCCTAGCCGCCGCAGCGCGCGACGGGAACGGGGCATCACCTGGCAGCTCGGCGCATGGCGCCGGTCCGGGTGCGCTGCTTCATGGCTCGGCATAGCCGGGCTCGGCCTCCACGCGGATCACCAGCGGCCCGCCGACCGACGTGATCCTGACCGCCGCGGGCACGCGGGCACGGTGCTCCGGCCGGGCGCTGGCGCGGACACAGGCGCCACGCCTCGCATCCAAGCCTGGCCCGGAGGGCATCCGGAACCGCCGCGATCGGGTTCGCCTGCGTCCGCGCATCGGTGCCGGCGAGAAGCAGTCCCAGGAGCGCGCGATGCGCGTCCAGGATGCCACTGCCGCTGTCGCCGGCCTTCAGAAGGGACCCGTGCTGTCGCCAGGACGCCGGGCTGGTTGCGCAAGCCTGCCGTGCCGGCGCCATCGGTCACATCGGTGACGACGGCGATCTCGGTGATGTCGTCCTGGCGGGACGTGCGGCGGGATGGGGGGCTGCCCACGGGTGCTGACCGGGTCGATGCCTCGCCACGGTCGGAACGATCGCCGCGCGGGCCGACAGGACCGCTACCCCAGCAGCACGATGGCGCCCAGTGCCGGCAGCACCACCGCCAGCGCGAGAATCACCAGTTCCCGGAAAGCCCCCGGCCCGCGCAGGCGCAAGGCCCGGGCGGTGCGCGCCCGGCCATGGGCGGAGGTGGCGAGGTAGGCGGCGACGGCGGCGGCCGTCCTGTCGTGATCGGACATGCTGATGGGACCGGACCCCAGGGCTCGGGTTGCGTGCCGATGTGACATATCCGACATAGGGAGCGGGATCGCGATACGCAAACCCCCGCTTGACCGATCCGCCGTCGCGCCGCCTTCTGCCCCATGCTCCCCTTCCGCTGGTTCGAGAGGCTGCTCGACCCCGTCGCCCCGCCGGGCGAACCCGCTGCGCGCATCCTGGGCCGCGCCGTGCCGGAGGGGCCGCCGCCCGCCGGGCTGGTCGCCTTCTACCGCCACTTCATCGGCCAGGCGCGGGTGCTCTTCGCCGCCCTCTTCGTCGCCGGCATGGCGGTGGCGCTGCTGGACCTCGCCATCCCGGTGATGATCGGGCGACTGGTCGCGCTGCTGTCTGTCCATCCTCCCGAACGCCTGTTCGCGGAGGCATGGCCGACATTGCTGGGCATGGCGCTGGTGCTGCTGGTGGCGCGGCCAGCCGCGATCCTGGCGCAGAACCTGATCACCCAGCAGGGCATCAACGCCAACGTCACCAGCATGATCCGCTGGCAGAGCCACTGGCACGTGATCCGCCAGGGCCTGCCCTTCTTCCAGGAGGATTTCGCAGGCCGCATCGCCACGCGCGTGATGCAGGCCGGCCCGGCCCTGCGCGAGAGCGTGGTGCAGGTGGTCAACGCGCTCTGGTACATCCTGGTCTACGGCACCGCGGCGCTGCTGCTGCTGGCGGACCAGGACTGGCGGATGGCGCTGCCGATCCTCTTCTGGTTCGTGCTCTACGCCCTGCTGCTGCGCGTGCTGGTGCCGCGGATGCGCGACCGGTCACGGGCGGCGAGCGCGGAGCGCAGCGCGCTGACAGGCCGGATCGTCGACAGCTACACCAACGTGCAGACGGTGAAGCTGTTCGCCAGCGCGCGGCAGGAGGACGCCTTC
>JAIYAI010000042.1 GCA_027489135.1 Acetobacteraceae bacterium | reverse complement strand
GCCAAGCTGCTGGAGCAGGAACTTCTGAAGCTCGGCCGCCTAACCATGACGCTCGACGGCGACAACATCCGCCATGGGCTGAACAAGGACCTCGGCTTCACCGACGCCGACCGCGTGGAGAACATCCGCCGCATCGGCGAGGTCTCGAAGCTCTTCGTCGAGACCGGCGTGATCGTGCTCTGCAGCTTCATCTCGCCCTTCCGGGCGGAGCGGCAGATGGTGCGCGAACTGGTCGAGCCCGGCGAGTTCATCGAGGTCTTCGTCGACACCCCGATCGAGGAGTGCATCGCGCGCGACCCGAAGGGGCTCTATGCGAAGGCCAAGTCCGGGGCGATTCCGAACTTCACCGGCATCGACTCACCCTATGAGGCGCCGGAGAACCCGGAGATCGTGCTGAAGACCATGGGCTCCACGCCCGAGGCACTGACGCAGCAGGTCATCGCCAAGCTGCGCGAGATGGGCCACCCGGTCTGACTTCCCGCCCCTCCCCCGCTGGCGGGGGGGCGACGTATACGTCGTACCGGGGCTGGGTTGGCGCCGAAACGTCAGCACGGAGTGGGGAAGCGGTTCACCCGCCGTCCCACGCCGCCGCTTCGTCCAGCGGGAAGACCGGCCGGGGCAGGCGCTTCCAGCTGAAGTTGCCGAGTACCGGGCTGGTCAGGCCCGGCGTGTCCACCTCGAAGATCCGCCCGGGCGGCGCGAATTCGTCGCAGCCGGCGCGGAAATGCCCGCGGCTCTTCACCACCACGCAGCGCGCGGCACCGATGTCGATGCCGTGCATCTCCAGCATGCGCGGTTCGTGCAATTGCCGGCGCAGGCTGCACACCACCACCCGCAGCCCCGATCCCTCCAGCTCCAGCAGCGCAGAGGGGCCGAGATCGAATTGCCGCCCGGCCATGGTGCCGCGCCGGCCCAGCCCCTTGCCGTCGCGCAGCGCCACCACCCGCGCCGGCGCGGCAAAGCGCTTCGAGAACGCGCTCTCCTCCCGGTTGAACGTCGCCGGGTCCAGCCGCGCGCCCTCGCCCGCCGCATGCGCCTCCGCCGCCAGGGCGGCATCCACGAAATTACCCAGCACCACGCCGGGCACGCAGGCCCAGTGCAGCGCCTGCAACAGCCAGGCCGTGTTGCCACGCCCGCCGCCGCCGGGGTTGTCGGCAGCATCAGCCAGGATCACCGGCGTCTCCCGCGCGTCGCGGGCGATCGCCACGGCCTCGGCCAGCGCGGTCAGCGGCCGCACGAAGCGCCCGCGATCCGCCCAGGCCCGGCGCGCGAGGCCCTCCGCCGCTGCCCGCGCCGCCGCCTTGTCCCCGCCGCGCGCCGTCACCGTCACGCAGAGCCCGCACTTCGGCAGGTCCGAGAAGACGAAGCCGCCGGTGACCGAGGCATTGGCGATGCGCGGGTCGCGCGCCATCAGCGCCTCCGCCTCGCCAATCAGGTCGGCATAGGGGCCCGCTGCGGTCAGCAGGGTCGTCGTCGCCGGGCAGAGCGGAAGCCGGATGAAGGCCGTGGCGAAGCGCTCGCCGGCCAGGGCCTCGCGCAGCAGGTCGGCACATTCCGCGGCACGCGGTGCCATGTCCACATGCGGGTTCGTGCGATAGCCGACAAAGGCGTCGAGCACATCGACCATCCGCGCGCTCATGTTGCAATGCAGATCATGCGAGCAAACCACCGGCACGGCAGGCCCGACGATGCGCCGGACCATCGTCGCCAGCGTGCCGTCGCTGTCCTCGTCACCCGTCGCGCTGCTCGCCCCGTGGCTCGCGATGTAGACCCCGTCGAGCGGCAAGGCGGCGGCAAGCCCGCGCGCCATCTCGTCAAGGAAGGCGTGCAGCACGTCCTGCGCGATCGGCCCGCCCGGTGGCGCGGCGGCGACCAGCACCGGGATCGGCGTCCAGGGTCCGGTCGCATCCATGCGCCTGTAGAAGCCGCCGATCTCGCCCGGCATATGGCTCGCCTCGGCGCGGGCAAGGCGCGTCATCTCCGCACCGCGCACGATGCATTGCCGGGCGAAATCCTCGCGCACCGTGGGCGGGGCGAAGGCATTCGCCTCGAGATGCAGGCCGAGGATGGCGACGCGCGGCGCCGTCCCTGACAACCGTGTCATGCGTCGATTCCCCCCGGATTGCCGAACCCGCGGACCCGTATAGACTGCTTCGGGGAGGCGAGGGATGGCAGACAGCCACCAGGCAGCAGTGCGATGCCACGGCACACGTGGTACGCGGGGTTCGGCGACGTGCGCAGGGGTCTTGCGCGCGGACTCTGCCGCTCACGCCGCGGCACCACGGCATGCCGGCGCGTGCGCATGACGGAGGAGAGCGGCCTCTCGCCAGCGCTGGCCGCCATCGCGGCGGGGCTGCCGCATGCCGCCTCGCCGCGGCTCGACGTCCGGCTTTCGCCGCCCCACCTGAAGCCCTGGCGCGACGGCAACGTGCTGCCCGGCGTCTGGAGCTTCGGCGCGCCGGTCGATGGCCCGCATGTCGCCGTGATCGGTCTGGTGCACGGCAACGAAATCGGCGGCGCCGTGGCCATGGACCGCTGGCTGCGCCAGGGGCTGCGTCCGGCGCGCGGGCGGCTGAGCCTGGTCTTCGCGAACCTGACGGCCTTCGAGCGCTTCGACCGCGACGACCCGACCGCGAGCCGCTTCGTCGACGAGGACATGAACCGCCTCTGGGACATCGACACGCTGGAGAGCGGGCGGCGGTCCTGCGAGCTGCGGCGGGCGCGGGAGTTGCGGCCCTTCCTCGACACCGTCGACGTGCTGCTCGACCTGCATTCCATGCTCTGGCCGTCCGATCCGCTGATGCTGGCGGGGCAGTCGGCGCGCGGCCAGGCGCTCGGCCTCGCCCTCGGCATCCCGCCGCTGGTGGTGGCGGACCAGGGGCATGAGGCGGGGGCGCGGCTGATCGACTACGCGCCCTTCATCGCACCCGCCGGCGCGGCGCGCGCGGTCCTGGTGGAGGCCGGATCGCACTGGGAGCAGGCGACCGTCGCGACCATGGATGCCGCGGCCTCGCGGCTGCTGCACCTGCTGGGCGCGATCGATCCGGCCGAACCGATCCTGCCGCCGCGCTACCTGCCAGCGGATGCGCCGCCGCGCCTCGTCGAGGTGACGCGCACCGTCACTGCGCGCACCCCGGGCTTCGTCTTCATGCGTCCCTTCCGCGGCGGCGCGGTGGTGAAGCAGCGCAACACCGTCATCGCGCTGGACGGCGAGGAGGAAATCCGCACGCCGCACGACGACTGCGTGCCGGTGATGCCGAGCCTGCGGACGATGCCCGGTCACACAGCGGTGCGGCTCGCGCGCTTCGTGCCGGAGAGGCCTTGATCGAGGCACTGCTGCGCGCCGATGCCGTGCGCTGGCGGATCCTCGGCCTGGTGCGCGACCTCTGCCTGCCGGATGGCTGGATCGGCGCCGGCTTCGTGCGCAACGCGGTGTGGGATGCGCTGCATGGCCGAGCGCCGGCGCTGGACGGCGATGTCGACGTGGTCTGGTTCGATCCCCTGCGTGCCGCGGTGGCGGAGGATGCGCGGGTCGAGGCAGCGCTGCGCCGGGTCGCGCCGGAGGTCGCCTGGTCCGTGCGCAACCAGGCGCGCATGCATGCGCGGAACGGCGACGCGCCCTATGCCTCCACGCCGGATGCGATGCGCCACTGGCCGGAGACGGCGACGGCGGTCGCGGCGCGCCGGACCGCGGACGACGCGGTGGAGGTGATCGCGCCCTTCGGCCTGGATGACCTGCTCGGCCTCCGGCTGCGGCCGACGCCGCGCTTCGCGGTGGAGAAGCGCAGCGTCTTCGAGGCGCGCGCGACGGCCAAAGGATGGCGCGCGCGCTGGCCGCTGCTCAACTGACCAGCGCAGGCTCCATCGCGTGCCAGCCCGTGAGCTGCTGGTAGCGGTGCGCGATGCGCAGCAACTGCGCCTCGGCCAGCGGGCGGCCGATG
>JAIYAI010000514.1 GCA_027489135.1 Acetobacteraceae bacterium | reverse complement strand
CTGAACGACGCGGCCGCGGCGGCCTGGCGGCTCGCCGTCGCCGCCGACACGACCAATGGCGGACTCGCCCTCAGCGGCACGGGCGAGGCGAACAGGACCGTCAACTGGGTCGCCCGCATCGCCTCCGTCGAGGCGGTCGGCTGACCCGCGCATGCCTGCAACCCCGAGCCACAGGAGCCCCCCATGTCCGACCTGACCGACTACGCCAAGACCCTGCTCGGCCGCGCGCTCTGCGCCCGGCTGCCGAG
Organism: Acetobacteraceae bacterium; assembly: GCA_027489135.1. Classification (GTDB taxonomy): domain Bacteria; phylum Pseudomonadota; class Alphaproteobacteria; order Acetobacterales; family Acetobacteraceae; genus JAIEOP01. Next base: position 10,066 of record JAIYAI010000514.1, on the reverse strand, counting down.
CCTGCCCGCCCAGGTCTTCCTCGGCCTCGGCACCGGCGGCAGCGACGCGACGGGGCTGGTGGGGGAACCGGCCGGCACCGGCTACGCCCGCCAGCGCGTGACCTTCACCGGCACGGTGACGCAGTCCAACCTCGACGCGGTGCGCTTCACCTTCACCGGTGCGGCGGGGACGCTGACCCATGTCGGGCTGTTCGACGCCGCGAGCGGCGGCAACCCGCTGACCTGGGGCCCGCTGGCCCAGGCGGCGACCGTCGCCAGCGCCGGCACCGTCACGGTCAATCCGGGGACGCTGGCGCTCACGCCGCAGTGATCCGGACCGCACGCGGGACGACTGCGTAGAATTACGGTATGCCCGGGCGAAGCGCCGATTTCTGCGGTGTTCCGCCCGGTCCGCATGGCACCCGTGCATAAGGCGTTGCTTGTTTCGCGCGTCATGCTTCGGCTAACCTCCCACGAAAGCGCTGGAGGTGCCGTGAACCCGTTGGACACCCTGCGGCGACAGAAGCTCGACACCGACACGCCGGTCTGTGAGACCTGTGGCAGCCGGGTTGCCGGGCTGTGCCGCCCCCTCGACATCGCCGCCCTCGACGAGATCTCGAGCGAATCCGACCAGATGAGCATGCCGGCGCGGGCCACGGTGTTCCGCGAGGGCGATCCCGCCGGCCGCGTGTTCACGCTGATCGACGGCACGGCGAAGCTCACGCGGCTGCTGCCGGACGGCAAGCAGCAGGTGGTGGGCTTCCGCTATGCAGGCGACATCATCGGCTACACCACGAAGGACACCTACCCCTTCGATGCCGAGTTGCTGACCGATGCCCGGCTCTGCCGGCTCGACCGCAAGAATCTTGCCGGCCTGCTCGGGCGCTATCCCGCGCTGGAGCATCGCCTGCTCGACCTCTGCGTGCAGGAGCTGGCGGCGACGCAGGAGCAGCTCGTCACCGTCGGCCGCCGCACGGCGGAGGCGCGGGTCGCCGCCTTCCTGATGTCCCTCGTCGCGGCGCGGCGGCGGCGCGGCGCGGTCGGCCGGCTGCTCGAGATGCCGATGACGCGCGCCGACATCGCCGACTTCCTCGGCCTGACGCTGGAGACGGTGAGCCGGACGCTCACCTCCTTCCGCAGACGCGGCTGGATCCGCGAGCCCGCGCACCAGCGGGTCGAGTTGATCAACCTGAACGCGATCTCGTCGCTTGCCGAGGGCACGGCGGACGACGCCGCCTGACGCCGCCTGGCCCCCCCCCTCCGGGCCCGGCGCCGTCCCTCGCTTCCTCCCCCCAGACACCGCACCGTGCGGCGGACCTCCGCCGCATGGCGCGTCTGACGTGATCGGACCCCGGCCCACCGTGCCGTCGTCCCAATATTGTCTCATGTGCGGAAATATGCGTGACAAGTCTCGCAAACAAGTTCAATCTGGGTGGTGCCGGCCGGAGCTCGCTAGCGCATCGGCGGGGTGAGGATCGAGGAATGCGCGTACTGGTTGTGGCCCTTTCGTCGCTGCTTCTGGTGGCCGGCTGTGCCCAGCAGCGGATCGAGGAAGGCCTGGCGGCCCATGCCGGGCAACCCGCGGCCAACCTCTTCGCCAAGCTCAGCTATCCGGACGGGCGCACCGTGGTGGATGGCCGCCGCGCCTATATCTGGGGCAGCGAGCATGCCTCCGGGTCGTTCCTGTCGCCGACCGCCTCGGTCAGCACGGTGCGGCAGATGACGCTGACCAGCACGACCATGGCGATGGCGCCGGTCGACCACCGCTGCCTGATCCGGGTGATGGTGGACCAGAACGACCGGATCGTGGCCTGGCAGTCCTCGGGCAACGAGGGCGGCTGCGCGCCCTATGCGCGCCGGCTGGCGTCGCGATAGCGGCCAGGACATTTTCCTCGCGATCTGAAGCGCTTCGGTCTGTGCGCCAGCGCACATCGCGCGCGGGCGCATGCCTATAAATCGGGTCCGATCTCGTCTTGACAGATGAGGTTACGAATTCTTCGCTCTGCTCAAGAGCAAGCCAGGACGACCACGGGTTGGTGCAGGTCCTGGCTTCAGGGAGGACCCCGCATGACCGTTTCCCCGGCCTTCGTGAATCTGGCGAGTTCCGTCACCTTCCAGGAGAACGCGATCAATGCGCCGGCGCCCCGCGAATTGCCAGCGATCGCGGCGCCGCAACTCATCGACGCCGATGCCTCCCTGCAATTCCTCGAAAACGGCGCGAGTGCCTCTTTCGCCCTGGCCTGGGATATAGGCCTCGAAGCGGCGGGCTGGTGGAAGCTGAGCATCACCGGCCTCGCGGCGGGCGATGTCCTGTCCTCGCCTGCCTTCATCACGGATTATTTCGGCTTCGGCGACGACCAGATCCTCCTGGGAACCGGCGTCTCGCTCTCCGTCACCCGGCTGACGGGCGCCACCCGCGGGTATGAGTTCAAATGGACCCGCGACCCCGGTCTGGACATCCCGTCCGAGCTGATCGCGCAGCACATGACCTATGTCCTGCAGCATCTGCGGTTCACCAATCCGGATGATACGCCGACCACGCAGCGCGTGCTGACCTTCGGCTACAGCGACGTCTCCGGACGCTACGCGGCGTCGCAGCAGATGACGGTGCATGTGACGCCGCAGAACGACGCCCCCACCATCACGCCCGACCCCGTGCCCGTGCCGCTCGCACCGGGCGTCTACGGCGTGACGGAAGGCGACGCCTTCGCGCTGAAGATCACGGTCCAGGATCCGGAGGGCCAGGCCTTCACCACCCAATTGGCGGGCGAGGATGCGGGCCTCTTCACCTGGAATGCGGCGACCGGCGTCCTCACCCTCAACGCGCCCCGCGATGTCGAGACGCAGACCAGCGCCGATGGCGACCAGGACTACGAGGTCCAGTTCGCCGCCATCGACAGCGGCTCGGCCCAGCGCCAGTTCGACCTGACCATCCGGTTGCAGGACCGCGACGAGGGGATGACGCTGACCGGCCTCGGCCCCGTCGCGGCCTTCGCCGAGGGCACCGTGAACGCGGGCCCGGTGAAGCTCGACGCCGATGTCACCTTCACGCGCGGCGACGCGCCGCACCAGCTGATCATCACCGGGCTGCTGCCGGAGGACCGGGTCAGCTTCGCCACCCCCGCGCCTGGGATCGTTCTCGATCCCTTCGGCGTGCTGATCTGGCAGGGTGTCGACGTCGCCACGGTCTCAGGCGGCATCGGCACGCCGCTGGTCGTCACCTTCCTCGACGGGCCCGCCGCGGCGTCCTCGGTCGAGGCGGTGATCGAATCGCTCAGCTACGCCAGCACCAGCGACGCGCCGCCGGCCTCCCACACGCTGCATCTCGACCTGATCGACGTGAACGGGGAGCACCTGAACCACCCGGTCCAGCCCAGCTTCCTGCGGTTGAACGGCGCGCCGAATCCCTTCGACGGCGTCGATGTAGGCGACAACTCCGCGCCCGTCCTGACCACGCTGATCAGCCCCGACGGCAGCAATGACGGCCTGCCCGACCTGCTGGTCGGGCGCTCGGACGGGCTGCTGCGCGTCAGCCAGAATCTCGGCGGTGGAGAATTCTCGAGTCCGAGCCTCTTCGTCCCGGTGACCGGGCCGGTGAACGGCACCGCGATCGATGTCGGCACCTTCAGCGCGCCCGTCGCGGTCGATCTCGATGGCGACGGGCGGCAGGAACTCGTCGTCGGCGCCGCGGACGGGACGCTGCGGGCCTTCCGCTTCGATGCCGCCCAGCGCGCCTATGTCGAGCAGACCGGCAACGCCAATCCCTTCGGCAACCTCAGCTATACGGGGTCGGCGCCGTCGAGCGACCCGGCCAACCCCTTCCTGCCGCTCGCCGCCTCCCGCCAGGCCATCGATGTCGGCGCCAACGCCAAGCCGACCTTCATCGATCTCGACCGCGACGGGCTGCTCGACCTGGTGGTCGGGGCGGATGACGGCGCCCTGCATGCGTGGAAGAACTACGGCACGCAGTACCGGCTGCCGATGACGAATGGCTACCTGAACGGCTTCTCGACGCCGGGCGCCGTGCAGTTCCTGCCCTTCGCCGTGAACCCCTTCGCCGGCATCGATGTCGGCAACGACGCCGCGCCGGCCTTCTCCGACCTCGACCTCGACGGCCTGCCCGACCTGGTGATCGGCAAGCGCACCGGCTACCTCGATGTCTGGCACAATACCGGCAGCGGCTGGGACCGCTTCGCCACGGACCCGTTCCTCGGCAACTACCTCGGGACCTCGACCACGCCGACCTTCGGCGACATCGATGGCGACGGGTATGACGACCTGGTCGTCGGCAATGCTCAGGGGACCTTCACCGCCTTCCGCAACACCGCGGGGGCGGGCCAGGCGATCCTCATCACCATCACGCCCGAGAACGACGCGCCCACCATCACCTCCCCCGCCGCGGTCAAGTATGTCGAGACCCGCACCGGCCCGGCCTACCGGATCGAGGCGACGGACCTGGACGGGCCGGGCGCCCTCATCTTCTCGATCTCCGGCCCCGATTCCGGACTGTTCAACATCAACGGCAGCACCGGCGAGATCAGTTTCAAGGGGGCGCCGAACTTCGAATCGCCGCTCGATACCAACTTCGACAATGTCTACGTCCTGAGCGTGACGGCGAAGGATTCGCTGAACGCCGCCTCCTCCAAGGCGCTCACCATCACCGTGACCGACGTGCCGGAGGTGCCCGCGCTCACCGGTCTGCGGCCCTTCCTCTCGGTGACCGAGGGCCAGGGCCCGGTGCTGCTCGACGGCGACGTGACCTTCAAGCAGGGCCAGCCGCTGAGCGGCGCGGTGCTCACCGTCTCGGGCCTCGTCGCCGGCGACGTGGTCGGGCTGCAGAACAACGCACTGATCAACTACAACGCCGCGGCCAGCCTGCTCAACTACAACGGCCAGCTCATCAGCGGCGTCATCACCGGCGGCAACGGCAACACCTTCTCGGTCACCTTCATCGACAACGCCTCCGAAGCCGCGGTGGATGCGGTGATCCAGGCGCTGACCTTCACCACCGTCAGCAACAGCCCGGCGGCCACGCGCACCCTGACCATCAACCTGACCCAGGCGGGCGGTCTCAGCTTCGCCCCCGCCGGCGCGGCGCGGCACTGGGAGGAGGTGTCGGCCGACGTCAACCCGCTGCCCCTCTTCGGCTTCCCGGGCCTGAACTTCACGCCCCAGGTCGCCAACCTGATCAACGACACCCGTGCGGATCTGCTCATCGGCACGGGGCAGGGCGACCTGCTGGCCTTCACCGGCCAGGTCGACCCCACCCAGCCCTCCGGCACGCGCTACGACGGCGCCTCCGCCGCGTTCTTCCAGGGCATCGCCCTGCCGCCGGGTGCGACCGATGTCGCGGCGGCGCGGGGCGACGTCAACGGCGACGACATCGTCGACATGGTGGTCGGCAGCAGCGCCGGGCTGCAGGTCTTCCTCGGCCAGGCCGATGGCAGCTTCGCCCTGGCCCCGCCCTCGGTGGTGTCGCCGCTCATCGCGTCCGACTATGCCGGCGCGGTGCCGGTGTTGCGCAACATCGACGGCGACTCGGCGCGGGAGATCATCGTCAGCCCCGGCGGCCCCGGCGCGTACCGGTTCGACGCGCTCGACTTCAGCGGTGGGGCCTTCGTGCAGAAGAGCACGGTCTACTACGCCGTCGACGCCGGCAGCCTCCCCACACCCTTCACCGACAGCGCCGATCCGGGCGTCGCCTTCCTCGACGTCACGGGCGACGGGGTGTTCGACATCATTGCCGGCACGGAGGCGGGGACGCTGCGCACCTGGCAGGGCACGACCGGCGCCGGGGCCTTCGGCACGGCGGATACCCTCGCCTTCTTCACCGAGCTGACCGGCAGCGCCAATCCCTTCGCGGGCATCGATGTCGGCAGCCGCGCCCGGCCGACCCTGTCGGACGTGGACGGGGACGGCTTCACGGATCTCGTGGTCGGCGATGCGGATGGCGGGCTGCACTGGATCCGCAGCACCGCCGCCCTGCCGCAGATCACGGTGCAGGTGGCGCCGACCAACGACGCGCCGTCGCCCCCCTTCGGCACCACGGTCTTCCTGCCCGGCTTCCAGACCGATGCCGCGGGGATCATCACCAAGGCGCAGCTTCTGCAGGGCTGGAGCGACCCGGAGGGCGACGCACTGCAGGTCTTCAGCGTGGTCGCCTCGCGCGGCACGCTGCAGGATCTCGGCGACGGGACCTGGCGCTACCTCAGCCCACTGCATGCGACGGGGACGGTCACCCTGTCCTATGTCGTCAGCGACGGCAAGCTGCTGACCGACGGCGCGGCCAGCTTCGGTCTGGGCACGCTGTTCGCGGGCCAGGTGAAGAACGGTACGGCGGGCGCGGATCCGCTGGCGGGCACCGTCGGCAACGATACGCTGCGCGGCAAGGGGGGGGCGGACAGCCTCGAGGGTGGGCTCGGCAACGACAGGCTGAATGGCGGCGGCAAGGCGGATTCGCTGAGCGGCGGCAACGGGGCGGATACGCTCGGGGGCGGCAGCGGCGATGACAGCCTGGCCGGCGGCGACGGGATGGACCGGCTGGACGGCAGCGACGGCAACGACCGGCTGACCGGCGGCGCGGACGCGGACATCTTCACGGTCGGCGCCGGCGCCGACGTGGTGACGGATTTCGAGGCCGGGCTGGACCGGCTGAAGGTGTCCGGCTTCCTGAAGTACAAGGACGTGCAGGCGGCGATGGCGGATACCGCCGACGGCGTGCTGCTGACCATGACGGGCGGCACGGTGCTGCTGGAGGGGCTGGCCATCGCCGATCTGTCGAAGGGCGACTTCATCCTGGCGTGAGGTGCCGGAGGGCAGGGGCGGCGGGAGGGTTCCCGCCGCCGGCGGATGGTGCTGCCAGAGAGGATTGAACTCTCGACCTCTCCCTTACCAAGGGAGTGCTCTACCACTGAGCTACGGCAGCGAAGCCCGGAAAACGGCGCGCGGTACCTAGCCGCTGCACAAGGCGGGGGCAACCCCTGTGTGGGCTCACCGGGATTTTGTCAGGCGCGGCGCACAACCCCTTGGCGCGACACGACACCTGTTCCTAAACCGTCGCACGGCGCCCGAGGGACCCGCCCGATGACCCCACAGCCCGGCACGCCCCGCGAGGGCCTGCCCTCCGCCGCCGCCCGCCAGGCGGCGCCCGCGCCGCTGGCCGCCTGGCCGCGGGAGGGACGCGGCGCGATCGTCGTCACCGGCGCTTCCTCCGGCATCGGGGCGGAGATTGCCCGGGTCGCGGCGCGCGAGGGGCGGGAGATGGTGCTGGTCGCCCGATCGACCGTCGCGCTGCTGTCGCTCGCGGCCGAGATCAACGCGAGCGGCCCGCACACCCATGCCCTGCCGCTCGACCTCGCCGGGCCGGAGGCGTCGGCGGAGCTTGGCTCGGCGCTGGCGGAGCGTGGGCTCTGCTGCGAGGTGCTGGTGAACAATGCCGGCTTCGGGGCGGTCGGGGCGGCCGCCGAGATCGACCCCGCCCGGCAGATGGCCGTGCTGGACGTGAACCTGCGCGCCGCGGCGGCGCTGGCGCTGGCCGCGCTGCCGGGCATGGTGGCGCGCGGGCGGGGCGGCATCCTGAACGTCGCCTCGGCCGCGGCCTTCATCCCGGGACCCGGCATGGCGATGTACTATGCGGCGAAGGCCGGGCTGCTCTCCTTCTCCGAGGCGCTCTGGGCGGAGGCGCGGCCATCGGGTGTCGCGGTCACCTGCCTCTGCCCGGGGCCGGTGGCGACGCCCTTCATGGAACGCGCCGGCGGGCTGCATCTCGGCGTCTTCCGGATGCTGCCGAAGGCCGATGCGCGGCGGGTGGCGGAGCGGGGCTGGCGCGGCCTGCGCGCCGGCAAGCGGGTGGTGCTGCCGGATACCGCGGCCTGGTTCAGCGCACTCGGCGGGCCCTTCGCGCCGCACGGGATCGTGCTGCCGATGCTGCGCCGGCTGCAGATGGGGCGCTGATGGCGAAGCCTCCGAAGCCGGAGACCCCGCGCGCCGCCGCCGCCCGGGCGGAGCGGGAGGCGCGGCTGGCCGCGGCGCTGCGCGCCAATCTCCGCCGCCGCAAGGCACAGTCACGGGAGCGGGAGCAGGCCGAGCCCGCCGCCGACCTGCCGATTGCCCCGCCGATTGCCCCCCTGGGCCGGGACGGCTAGAGCCGCCGCCCGACCCCATCCCGGACCCCCGAGGCCGAATCGCCCATGCCGATCATGCCCGACAGCTGGATCCGTCGCATGGCGACCGACCACGGCATGATCGAGCCCTTCGTCGAGAGCCAGCGGCGGGAGGGCACGATCAGCTTCGGCCTGTCCTCCTACGGCTACGACGCGCGGGTCGCCGACGAGTTCAAGGTCTTCACCAATGTCGACAACGCGCTGGTCGATCCGAAGAATTTCTCGGATGCCGGCTTCGTCACGCGGCGCGGCGAGACCTGCATCATCCCGCCCAACTCCTTCGTGCTGGCACATACGGTGGAATACTTCCGCATCCCGCGCGACGTGCTGGTGATCTGCCTCGGCAAGTCCACCTACGCCCGCTGCGGGCTGATCGTGAACGTCACGCCGCTGGAGCCGGAATGGGAGGGCCAGGTGACGATCGAGATCAGCAACACCACGCCGCTGCCGGCCAAGGTGTATGCGAACGAGGGGATCTGCCAGTTCCTCTTCCTGCAGGGCGCCGGCGCGCCGGAAGTGAGCTACGCGGACCGTGCGGGCAAGTACATGCGCCAGCGCGGCGTCTCTCTCCCCAAGCTCTAGAGGTCGGACATGGACCGCATCCGCATCCGCGGCGGCCGCGCGCTCTCGGGCAACATCCCGATCAGCGGGGCGAAGAACGCCGCACTCCCGCTGATGACGGCGGCGCTGCTCTCCGACGGGCCGCTGGTGCTGGAGAACGCACCGGACCTCGCCGATATCGCCACCATGAAGGCGCTGCTGGAGCAGCACGGCCTGCTCATCGAGCATGACCGCGCCGGGCGGCGGCTGATCATGCAAGGGGCAGCGACGAACCTCGAGGCGCCCTACGACATCGTGCGGAAGATGCGGGCGAGCGTGCTGGTGCTCGGCCCGCTGGTGGCGCGCTTCGGGGAGGCGAAGGTCTCGCTGCCCGGCGGCTGCGCCATCGGCACGCGGCCGGTCGACCTGCACCTCAAGGGCCTGGAGCAGATGGGGGCCACCATCTCGCTCGACAGCGGCTATATCGAGGCGAAGGCCCCGCCCGGCGGGCTGCGCGGCGCGACCATCATCTTCCCCCAGGTCAGCGTCGGCGCCACCGAGAACCTGCTGATGGCCGCCTGCCTGGCCGAGGGCACGACCGAACTGGTCAACGCCGCGCAGGAGCCCGAGATCGGGGATCTGGCGATGTGCCTGATGCGCATGGGCGCGCGCATCGAGGGCGTCGGCACGGCCAGGCTGGTCATCGAGGGCGTGCGCAGCCTGGGCCCCGCCACCCACCCCGTGATCCCGGACCGGATCGAGGCCGGCACCTTTGCCTGCGCCGCGGCGATCACCGGCGGCACGGTGCTGCTGGAAGGCGCCCGCCTTTCCGACCTCGGCGCCGTCGCCCGGGTGCTGCGCGACGCGGGCGTGGACGTGGCCGAGCGCCATGACGGTCTGCAGGTGTCCCGCCTGAACGGCCTGCACGGCACGGATGTGATGACGGAGCCCTTCCCCGGCTTCGCCACGGACATGCAGGCGCAGTTCATGGCGCTGATGTGCGTCGCCGACGGAGCGAGCATGATCACGGAGACGATCTTCGAGAACCGCTTCATGCACGTGCCCGAGCTCATGCGCATGGGCGCGCGCATCAAGTATCACGGGCAGAGCGCCATCGTGCGCGGGGTGCCGCGCCTCTCCGGCGCGCCGGTGATGGCGACCGACCTGCGGGCCTCGGTCAGCCTGGTCCTGGCCGGCCTCGCCGCGCAGGGGGAGACGATCGTCAACCGCGTCTACCACCTCGACCGCGGCTACGAGGCGGTGGAGCGCAAGCTGGCCGCGGTCGGCGCAGATATCGAGCGACTGGCGGGCTGAGCCGCCCTGCCTGGGGCGCATGGCTGCCCCGGTTGGCCCCCCCGGTTTGGCCTATGGCGCGGCCCGGTGCT
>JAIYAI010000491.1 GCA_027489135.1 Acetobacteraceae bacterium | reverse complement strand
GCCTCCCGCACCGGCATCCAGGCCTATACCAGCGCCAAGCACGCGATGATCGGCCTGACGCGGCAGCTCTGCCAGGAACTCGGGCCGCATGGCATCACGGTGAACGCTGTGGCACCCGGGCTCTTCGCGGTGTCGGAGGGCACGCGGAAGCAGTGGGACAGCTATGGCCCCGCGGGCCAGGCGCGGGTGATCGAGGGCATCGCGCTCCGCCGCATGGGAGAGGCCGAGGACATTGCAAAGGCGGTGATGTTCTTCGCCTCCGACCTCGCCGGCTTCGTCAGCGGGCAGGTGCTGCCGGTGAACGGGGGATCCTTCTGATGCTCGGCCGTCGCACCCTTCTCGCCGTAGCTGCGCTTCCGCTGCCGGCCCTCGCGCAGTCCGCCGCCTGGCCGAACCGGCCGATCCGCATCGTCGTGCCCTTCGCCACCGGCGGTGGCACCGACATCACCATGCGCCTGCTCGCGCCGAAGATGGCGGAGATCCTCGGCCAGCCCCTGGTCATCGAGAACCGGCCCGGCGGCGGCAGCACCGTGGGCACCGACTTCGTCGCGAAGTCGCCGCCCGACGGCTACAGCTTCGTCCTCGCCACCCTGTCCTCGACCGGCATCGCGGCGGGGCTCTACGCCAACCTGCCCTATGATCCCGCGAAGGACCTGACGGCGGTGGCGCCCACGGTCTTCATCCCGGTCAGCTTCGCCGTCACCACGCGCGGCTGGCCGGTGCGCACGCTGCACGATTTCACGGCGACCCTGAAGGCGAACCCGGGCCGCTTCTCCTACGGCAGCAGTGGCATCGGGACGACGGGGCACCTCGCCACCGCGAACCTGCTGCGGCATCTCGGCCTGCAGGCGGAGCACGTGCCCTATCGCGGCGGCGGCGCCAGCTTCGCCGCCCTGGTGGCGGGGGAGACGCAGTTCACCCACGACATCCCCTCCCTGCTGAAGGGCTTCCACGAGGCCGGGACGGCGCGGGTGCTGTTCGTCGTGCAGCCGCAGCGCTGGAGCCAGTTGCCGGATGTCCCCACCGCGACCGAACTCGGCCTGCCCGACTACAAGGCCTATTCCTGGTACGGGCTGTTCGGCCCCGCCGGCCTGCCGCGCGCCATCACCGACCGGCTGGCGGCGGCGACCGACCAGGCGCTGGGCGACCCCGCGATCCAGGCGCGGCTCGAGGAGCTGAACACGCCGCCGATGCGCGGCTGGACTCCCGATCGCTTCGCATCCTACGTGCGCGAGGAGATCGACACCTGGGTGCCGCTGGTGAAGGCCTCCGGCGCGCGCGTGGAGTGATCAGCCGAAGGTCTTCGTCCCGGCCACCCAGGTCTCGCTGACCTTGATCTCCATGATCTTGCCCGGGTCCACGCGGGCGGGGTCGCTTTCCAGCACCACCAGGTCTGCGTCCTTGCCGACCTCCAGCGTGCCGATCCGCTCGCCGAGGCCGATCTGCCGCGCCGCGTCGATGGTCACCGCGCGCAGCGCCTGGTCCAGCGTGATGGCCTGCTCCGGCCCGATCACGCTGCCATCGATCACGCAGCGCCGCGTCACCGCCGCCTGCACCAGCCGGAGCGGCCCGGCGGGCGAGCAAGGCGCATCGGTGTGCAGCGTGAAGGGCAGCCCCGCCTTCGCGCAGGCGCCGGCGGGATCCATGAAGGCCGTTCGCTCCGGCCCGAAGATCTGGTCGCGATAGGCCGCGCCATAGAGGAAGACGTGGTTCATCAGGAAGCTCGGCTGCACGCCGAGTTTCTTCATGCGCTCCAGCTGGTCCGGCCGCGCCATGGTGGAATGCTCGATCCGGTTGATGCCCTGGGCTGGGTTGGCGCCATAGGCGGCCTCGATCCCGTCCAGCGCCGCGTCGACCGCGGCATCGCCGTTGCAGTGGATCAGCACGGGCCAGCCGATGGCCTTGGCCTGCTGGCAGAAGCCCAGGATCTCGGCGGGCGTGAAGTTGGTCGCCCCCTTGCTGGTGGAGTTCAGGTAGGGCTTCGTCTGCGCCCCGGTCAGCGTCTGGTTCGACCCGTCGCCGATGATCTTGATGCCGTAGAGCGAGAAGCGGCTGTTCGGAAACATCGTCGCCTTCGCGCCGACGCCGAGGGACACGAACGCCTTGCTCGCCTCCAGCGCGTCCGACATCAGGCTGGCGCTGAGCCTGACGGAGAGGCGGTTCGAAAGCTGCGCCAGCGGCTTCACCCATTCCGGCTTGATGGTGCCGGGCTCATGCAGCGTGGTGTTGCCCAGCGCCGCCATCTGCTTCGCGTAGTCCGTCAGTGCCTTCGCGACCAGCGCCGGGGTGGGATCGGGCACGGCGAGCCGGACGAATTTCAGCATCGCCGGCTCCTCGTAGATCAGGCCGTTGAACTTGCCGTCCGGGCCACGGCCGAAATGCCCGCCGCCGGGCAGCACGCCGACATCCGCCGGAATCTGCGCCAGCCGGAACGCGGCCGAATTGGCCGCGGCGTCGTGCATGTTCACGTACCAGACGAAGATCGGATGCGCGGTGGAGATCGCATCCAGCTCCGCCATCGACAGGTCCCCGCCCTGCAGCAGGTTGTCGAAATTGCAGGCGAGCAGCCACTGGCCCGCAGGGGTCTGCGCCGCCAAGGTCTTCAGCGCGCCGATCAACGCCGCGCGTGTCGGGTACTTCGTGTAGCCGACATCGGCCAGGACCTCTGCGAACAGCGCCGCCGCGACGGTGTGGTGATGCGGGTCGACGAAGCCCGGCAGCAGGGCGCGGCCCTGCAGGTCGACCACCCGCGTCGCCGGGCCACGCAGCGCGGCGAGATCGGCCTCCGCCCCCAGCCCCAGGATGCGGCCGCCGCCGATGGCCAGCGCCGGCACGCTGCGCTGGCTGCCCGCCAGCGGCAGGATGGTGCCGTTGCGGAAGATCACCTCCGCCGTATCGGCGGCGTGCGCCGGCCCGATGCCCGTTGCCGCCGCGGCGGCAACGGCCGTGGCCATGAACTGCCGCCGGCCAAGGCCGAGGCTGAGCTTGTCGGTGATCAGGCTGCTGACGCAGGCGCGGCACATGGGGCGGGCATCCTCAGGCGTTACCGCACCCTACTACACGGAATGGTTGAGGGAACCCTTGATGTGGCTCAACCGAGAGTCGGTCTGTGCTGCGCCCAGGGCCGCGCCTGTTCCAGCACGGCGCCGAGGCGCAGCACGTCCGTCTCCGCCCCCCAGCGCCCGACGATCTGCAGCGCGGTCGGCAACCCGTCCGTGGCGAAGCCGGAGGGGATGGTCAGCGCCGGGTGCCCCGTGAGGTTGAAGGGGTAGAGCGCGCTGTTCCAGCCCTGGCGGGTGATGCCGCATGTCACGCCATCGACCTCCACCTCGTCGTTGGCGGCGTCGAATTCCACCGGCAGGGCGCTGCGGGTGATGGTGGGCATGACCAGCGCGTCGTAGCGGCCAAGCTGCGCCTGGATGGCACGGAACAGCCGGGTGCGGGCGAATTGCGCGTTGCGGAACTCCACCAGCGAGAAGCCGGCGCCGCGCTGCATGAAGGCGAGCGTCACCGGGTCCATCACGTTCTGGAAGCGCGGCAGGAAGGGCGCGCAGAAGGTGGTGAAGTTCGCCTGGTAGAGGATGCGGCCCTCGTATTCGATCCAGTCGATTGCCTCCGTCACTTCCTCCACATGCGCGCCGGCGTCCCGCAGGGCGGCGAGCATCGCATCGGTGTTGGCCTGCACATCGGCCGCGGTGCGCGGATTGCAGCAGCGCGGGACGTAGCCGATGGTCACGCCGGACAGATCCCCGCCGATCAGGGTGGGGGAGAGGGCGCGCTTGTCCTCGACGCCGATGCTCCAGGGGTCCTTGGGCGCGGGGCCGGTCAGCACGCTGTGCATCACCGCGGCGTCAGCCACCGTGCGGGCCAGAGGGCCGCCATAGACGTTGTTGCCGAAGGCGTCGCGCCCCGTCTCCCAGGGCACCACGCCGAGGGTGGGCTTGAGGCCGACCAGCCCGCAGCAGGCCGCCGGCCCGCGCACGCTCCCCGCGCCATCCGTGCCGAGGCCGAGCGGCCCCGCGCCCGCCGCCACCGCCGCCGCCGCGCCGCCGGAGGATCCACCCGGTGTGCGCCCGGTGTTCCAGGGATTGCGGGTGATGCCGAAGGCGGGGCCGTCGGTCAGGCCCTTCACGCCGAATTCGGGCGTGGTGGTCTTGGCCCAGATGATGGCGCCGGCGGCGCGCAGGCGGGCCACCATCGCCTCGTCCCGTTGCGCGGGCGCGGCATCGGCGAAGATGCCGCTGCCGTGCCGGGTGGGCACGCCGGTGACGTCCAGCAGGTCCTTGATGGTCATCGGCACGCCGTGCAGCGGGCCGAGCGCCGCCCCGTCCATCACCGCCTGCTCCGCGGCGCGGGCGGCGGCGCGGGCTTCCTCCTCCATCACCAGGACGAAGCAGTTCAGGTGCGGCTGCACGGCCCGGGCGCGCGCGAGAACGGCGTCCAGGTATTCCACCGGCGAAAGCTGCCGCCGCCGGATCAGCGCGGCGGCCCTGACCGCGGGCATGAAGAGCAGTTCCTCGTCGCGCATCGGGCGTCCTTGGGCTTGGTGCGCAAGACGCTAGCAACGGGTGGCGGTGCATCCTAGAGCGCGATCGGCCGAGGCGCGCAGCACCGAGGCCGTGAATCGCGCGCCAGAACAAGGAGCTAGGCCATGATCCGCGCTTCTTTCGGCGCGGGTCATGGTCTAGCCTTCGGCCATGACCCTTCCGCTCCCCCGCCGCCCCCTGCTCGCAGGCCTTGCCGCCGCCGCATTGATCCGCCCGCGCGATGCGCGCGCCGCCAAGGCGGTGAACCTGGTGCTGGAATCCGAGGTCGTGATCATCGACCCGCATTTCACCACCGCCGCCATCACCCGCACCTTCGGCACGCATGTCTTCGATACGCTTTTCGCCATGGACGGCCAGGGTGCGATCAAGCCGCAGATGGTCGAGGCCTGGGAGGTCTCGGCTGACCGGCTGACATGGGATTTCCGGCTGCGCGAGGGGCTCTCCTGGCACGACGGCGCGCCGGTGACGGCGGCGGAATGTGTGCTGTCGCTGCGCCGCTGGGGGCCGCGCGATCCGCTCGGGCGCATGCTGCTGGCGGCGACGGCGTCGATGGACGCGACCGATGCGCGGAGCTTTCGCATCGCGTTGAAGCAGCCCTTCCCGCTGATGCTGGAGGTGCTGGGCAAGCCCAACGCGCCGCTGCCGGTGATGATGCCGGAGCGCCTGGCCCGCACGCCCGGCGACCAGCGCATCACGGAAGCCGTGGGCTCCGGCCCCTTCCGCTTCCGCCCCGATCTCTGGCGCCCCGGCAACGTCATGGTGCTGGAACGCAACCCCGCCTACGCGCCGCGACGGGAGGCGCCGGATTTCCTTGCCGGCGGCAAGGACGTGAAGCTCGATACGCTGAACCTCCGCGTCATGCCGGACCAGGTGAGCGGCGCGACCGCGCTGATGGCGGGCGAGGTCGACTACATGCAGTACCTGCCCTTCGACATGATGCCGCGCCTCGAACGCGCGCGCGGCCTGAAGGTCTTCGGCCTGGGCGGCATCCACCAGTTCCAGGGGAACTACCGGCTGAACCACGCGGCCCCGCCCTTCGACGATCCCGCCATCCGCGCCGTGCTGTGGAACCTCGTGGACCAGAAGGAGGTGTTGGCGGCGATCGGCGTGCCGGACCGCTACGGCGCGCAGCAATGCCCGAGCTTCTGGATGTGCGACGCGCCGCTCTCGACCGATGCGGGTGCGGCGGGGGCCAAGGTGGATATCGCCGCGGCGAAGGCGGCGCTGGCCAGGACGTCCTATGCCGGCCAGCCCATCGTGATCCTGGAGGTCGCCGGATCGATCAGCCAGACCGCCTGCCGTGTGCTGGCGCAGAACATGAAGGCCGCCGGCTTCGTGGTGGAGGAGCAGCAGATGGACTGGGGCACGGTGCTGGCGCGCCGGGCCAAGAAGGATGGCTGGCACATGTTCGGGGTCTATTCCAACGGCACGGACATGATCTCTCCGCTGACGCATTTCTACATCGCCTCGACCTGCGCGGATTTCGCCGGCTGGTCCTGCGACACGGCGATTCCGCCGCTGCTGACGGCGTATGCGAGGGCGGAGGAACTGGCCGACCGCCGGCGCATCGCCGCCGAGATCCAGCAGAAGGCCTACGCCCTGACGCCGAACGTGATGTGGGGGCAGTTCACCATTCCGGCGGGGTACCGGACGCATCTGACCAACTTCGTCGAGACCTCCTACCCGATCTTCTGGCAGGTGGACCGCGCCTGATGAGCGACGCTCCTCCTCGCCGCCGCTGGGCTCAGATCCTGACGCCGCTGCTGTTCCCGCTG
>JAIYAI010000645.1 GCA_027489135.1 Acetobacteraceae bacterium | reverse complement strand
GACACGCTGCTCGGCCGTCCCGGAGTCAGCAACAAGTTTCTCGGCGGCGATAACAACGACAGCCTCGACGGCCTGGGCGGCGCGGATTTCCTCTACGGCGGGATCGGCGACGACACCATGGTCGCCCGTGGCGGCGACCAGGAGATCGACGGCGGTATCGGCGGCTTCGACACCATCGCGGTCGGGGGACTCTCCGGCGTCTTCGACTTCGCCGCCAACAGCTTCTCGGTCGACGGCACCGGCATCCTGATCGTCCGCAACATGGAAGGCGCCATCGGGGGCACCGGCGGCGACGTCTTCACCGCCAACTTCGATAACCTCACCTTCCGCGGTGGCGACGGCAACGATACGCTCCGCGGCGGCAGCGGCGACAACGTGATCGAGGGCGGCGAGGGCATCGATCTGCTGACCTTCGGCGGCGGCTTCGACTATGTCGACTTCCGCGACATCGCGGCGGGCGTACTGGTCGACATCCGCAGCAGCGGCGTCGGCCGCGGCCTACGCGGCGGCGACGACTGGATCGACCTGCCGGAAGGCATCCTCGGCGGCTCCGGCAACGACAGCCTGGGCGGCACCGACAGCATCAACCGCATCCTCGGCCGCGCCGGCAACGACTACATCTCGGCCTATGGCAGCCTCGATACCCTCGACGGCGGCGAGGGAGACGACAGCATGGAAGGCGGCCTCGGCGAGGATATCCTCATCGGCGGTGCCGGCAACGACAGGCTCGGCGACAACGAGCAGATCGCGCTGCTCAGCGGCCTCGAGGACCTCGCTTCGGACAGCCTCTTTGGCGATTCAGGCGATGACACCCTCTACGCAGCCTCGGGCGACGACAGCCTCGAGGGCGGCACCGGTGCCGATTTCCTCGCCGGCGGCGCCGGCAGCGACACCGCCGCGGGCGGCGAGGGCAACGATGCGCTCGACCTCGGAGAGGAAGAGGGCGGCGCCGACTTCGACGTCGCGGTCTTCGGTGCGGTGCGCGCGGCCTTCCAGATCACGCTGGATCTCGATGCCGTCACGATCCTGGTCACCGACCTGCGCGACGGCTCGCCGCTCGGCACCGACAGCGTCTTCGGGGCCGAGGTCTTCCGCTTCCTCGACGGCGAGATAGACGGGGGCCTGATCTTCGACCCGGTGCCGACCCTGGCCGCGGACTGGCTCACCGGGACCCCCGCAGCCGATACCATCGACGGACTCGCGGGCAACGACACGATCGAGGGCCTCGACGAGGCCGACAGCCTGACCGGCGCGGAGGGGAACGACTACCTCGTCGGCAGCGCGGGCAATGATTCGCTGGTGGCGGGGGACGGCACGGACCTTCTGGAGGGCGGCACGGGCGACGACACCTATGTCATCGACGTGCTGGACTTCGTCGAGGAGGCGAAGGGCGCCGGCACCGACACCATCATCGCCGATTTCGGCCTGACCCTGTCGGGCAACCTCGAGAATCTCGTCCTCGTCGGTACGGCGGACATCGACGGCACCGGCAACAAGCAGCGCAACGCCCTCACCGGCAATGACGGGGCGAACCTGCTGCTGGGCCTCGGCGGCAACGATACGCTGAACGGCGGCGCCGGCGCGGATACGCTCCAGGGCGGCGCGAAGAACGATATCTATCTGGTCGGCGATGCCGCAGACCTCGTCGTCGAGCTGGCCGGGGAGGGCAGGGATACGGTCCGCAGCACCATCACCTATATCCTGCCGGCGGAGGTGGAAGTCCTTCTCCTGCTCGGCGCCGATCCGCTCGACGGCACCGGCAACGCCGGGAACAACGAGATCAGCGGCAATGCCGGCGACAACCTGCTCGACGGCGCGGGTGGCGCCGATACCATCACGGGTGCCGGGGCGCAGGATACGCTCATCGGCGGCCTCGGGAACGACAGCCTCTCGGGCGGGACCGGCTTCGATCTCCTCATCGGCGGAGCCGGGCGGGACAGCATGGCAGGCGGCGGCAGCCCCGACGTCTTCCGTTGGCTGGCCATCGGGGAAGGCAGCGACGTCATCACCGGCTTCGTCAGCGGTCAGGACATGTTGTCCCTGGCGCCGGCTGGCTTCGGTGGCGGGCTGCTGGCCGGGATGGACCTCGACGCCACGGGCCGCTTCGTCCTCGGCGCGGCGCCTACGGCGGCGCTCGGCCAGTTCCTCTACGACCAGGCGGCGGGCACGCTGTCCTGGGACGTCGACGGTACCGGAACGAAAGCGGCGAAGCTGCTCGTCACCTTCGACCCCGGCACGGCCGTTGCCGCCACCGATATCCTGCTGGTTGCCTGATGCGGCGCGGGCCTCAGCCCGCCCGCACCAGCCGCACGAGTTGGGAGACGTGCTCCGGCGGCGTCTCCTTCTCGATGCCGTGGCCGAGGTTGAACACGTAGGGCCGGCCGCGCATCGCCCCGAGGATGGAGCGCGCCTCCACCTCCAGCGCCATGCCACCCGCGAGCAGCGAGATCGGATCGAGGTTGCCCTGCAGCGCCTGGTCCGCCGCCACCGCCTGCGCCGCCCAGCGTGGGTCCATGGTGGTGTCGATGCCCAGCGCCTGCAGGTTCGTCCGCTGCGCGTATTCCGCCAGCATCGGGCCGGCGAGCCGCGGGAAGCCGATCAGCGGGTAGCCCACGGGCAGTCGCTTGCGCAGGATCCGCACCAGCTCTGCCGTCGGCTCGATCACCCAGCGGCGGAACTGGGATGGCGAGAGCGCCCCGGCCCAGCTGTCGAACAGCATCAGCGCCTCGGCCCCGGCCTCCGCCTGCGCCAGCAGGTATTCCGCCGTGGAGTCGATCAGCGTGCGGATCAGCTTCCCGAACAGCCCGGGATCGGCATAGGCGAGGTGGCGCGTGGTGTGGAAGGCGCCGCCCGTGCCGCGGCCATCGACCATGTAGCAGGCGACGGTGAAGGGGCTGCCGGCGAAGCCGATCAGCGTGACCTTCTGCGCATGCGCATCCAGCGCCGCCCGCACCAGCCGCACCGTCTCGAGGATCGGTGCCGCCTTCTCGACCGTCAGTTCCGGCCTGAGCGCCGCCAGCCCTGCCGCGTCGCGGATGGGCGCCAGTACCGGGCCTTCGCCTTCCGCGAAGCGCAGCGACTGGCCCATGGCCCAGGGCACCATCAGGATGTCGGAGAAGAGGATCGCCCCATCCATGCCGTAGCGCCGGATCGGCTGCAGCGTCACCTCGGCCGCGAGATCGGGGGTGGTGCAGAGGCTGATGAAGTCGCCGGCCTGGGCGCGCACCTCCCGGTACTCGGGCAGGTAGCGGCCGGCCTGGCGCATCAGCCACATAGGGGGTGGCCATACCGCCTCGCCGCCCAGGGCGCGCAGCATGGGCTTGTCGGTGCTTCGCTGGTCATTCGTGTCACTGGCCATGCGGCTACTCTTTCAAGGAATCTTAGAATTTGAAAGACTGGTTAAGGTTGTAGGGCCTGTGGAAGGCGGGGACGCAGCGCATTCGTGACCTGTCCCCAGCCTCATCCACGCGAGGATCGGGCGCGAAGCGACTGATTCGGGACGGGAATCATCGCTTATCCTGATTCGTCGCGGCGCTGCCTGGCGGGTTGCCCGGTGTACCGCGGCGCCGGTCGCCATCCCCGTCATCCCCGTGCGGTCGGACAGCGGGCCGTTATCCCCCCGTCATCCCATGACAACCGAACAGGTTCTTCGCCGCTTCTCCCGGGGGTCCTGTGGATGGTTTCGGGCCGGTCCGATGCGGAGCCTTTTCCCCCGGGGGCGCGGACGCGATAGACTGCCCCCATGCCCCAGTCCCGCGTCATCAACCTGCACCTCGTCTCCGACAGCACCGGGGAGACGCTGAACTCCATCGCCCGCGCCACACTCGCGCGGTTCGAGGACGTCCATGTGATCCATCACCGCTGGTCGCTGATCCGGTCCCGCCTGCAGCTCGACCGCGTGCTGGAAGGCCTGCGGCACGAACCCGGGCCGGTGCTGTTCACCCTGGTGGACCGCAGCCTGCGGATGGCGCTGGAGCAGACCTGCGAACAGCTCGGCGTCGCCTGCATGTCGGTGCTCGACCCTGTGATGGAGATGCTGCAGGCGCAGATCGGCGCGACGGCGCGGGAGAAGCGGGCGGCGCAGCACGTGATGGACGCCGACTATTTCCGCCGCATCGACGCCATGCACTACGTGCTGGCGCATGACGACGGCCAGGGCGTCGCCGGCATCGCGGAGGCCGATGTCTGCCTCGTCGGCGTCTCCCGCAGCAGCAAGACGCCGACCTGCTTCTACCTCGCCAACCGCGGCATCAAGGCGGCCAACGTGCCGATGGTGCCCGGCACCGGCCTGCCGGACGAACTGATGTTCGATCCGCCCTGCCCCGTCGTCGGGCTGACCATCGATGCCGCCGCGCTGATCGAGATCCGCCGCCACCGCCTGCGGCTGATCGGCGCCGCCGGTGTGCGCCAGGACACCAACGACTCTGTCGACCCCGAGAGCGTGAAGGCGGAGATCCTGGCGGCGCGCCGGCTCTGCGCCGCGCGCGGCTGGCCCGTCATCGACGTCACCCGCCGCAGCATCGAGGAGACGGCGGCGACGGTGCTGCAGCTGATGGAGGCCTGGCACACGCGGCGCGAAGCGAAGGCCGCATCCCCGGCATGAGCGCGCCGTTGCAGGCGGCCGCGCCCGCGCTGGTGCTCGCCTCCGCCTCCGTCGCGCGGCGCGCGGTGCTGGAGGGGGCGGGGTTGGTCTTCACCGCCCAGGCGTCGGCGGTGGACGAGGACGCCATCAAGCAGGCGGCGCGGGCGGAGGGCATTCCCGCGGCCGAAACCGCGCTCATGCTGGCCGACGCCAAGGCGGAGCGCATCGCCCAACGCCTGCCGGAGGCGCTGGTGATCGGCGCCGACCAGATGCTGGTCGCCGAGATCGACGGCACGGAGCGCTGGTTCGACAAGCCGCCCGACCTCGACGCGGCGCGCGGCCACCTGCACGCCCTGCGCGGGCGGCAGCATCGCCTGGTCACCGCCATCCTCTGCTGGCGGCATGGCCGGCGGGTCTGGCAGCATGTGGCGGAACCGCGGCTGCGGATGCGCGACGTCTCCGACGCCTTCATCGAGACCTACCTGGCCGTGGAGGGCTCGCGCCTGCTGACCTCCGTCGGCGCGTATCGGCTGGAAGGGCCCGGCGTGCAGCTCTTCGCGGCCGTGGAGGGCGAGCATGCCGCCGTGCTCGGGGTGCCGCTGCTGGCGCTGCTGGATTTCCTGCGCGACCACGGCGTGCTGCTGCGCTGACCCATCGGCTCCGGCGCGGACGCAATCGAATGCTTGACAGCGGCGCGTGCGGACGCGACGTGTCTCGCTGCGATGCAACATGCATCACAATGGACACCAGGAACACTTCGTATGTCGCTTGAAGGTCCCAGCACTGCCGATTGGGACAAAGCCGATTCCTGCGCGCGCGACAGCCACCGCCGGGCGCGTGGCCATCTGCAGCTGCAGACCGAGGCCGCCGGCCGCACGCCCTGGTGCGGCCCGGCCGTGCTGGCACTTGCCACGGGCCGAAGCTACCGCGGCGCCTGCGCGCTGCTGCGCCGTGTCGCGCCGTCCTGCTACCCGAAGCGCGCCGAGGTGGTGACCACCTACTGGCGCGACCTGTTGACCGCGCTGCGCGAAGACGGCGTGCCCTATGCCCCCATCGCCGTGCCGCAGCCCGGCGCCAGCCTGCTGCGGCTGCTGCGGGAGGAGGAGTGGCGACCGGGCTGGTACCTGCTGCGCGTCACCGACCATTTCCTGCTGCTGCGCCAGCACGGCTTCGGCCTGGCGCGCGTGCACGACAACCACCATACCGGCGTGGTGGTGACCGGCCATGTCCATGGCCGGCGCCACGTGACTCATGCGGTGCGGCTGCTGGGCGGACCCCTGCTGGTGCGCACCTGATCAGACCGGCTCGCTCACCAGCATCACCGGGGTGATGTCCGTGTAGCGCGCGATATGCGCGAAGACCTCGGCCGAATGCGCGTCCAGCGCCGTGCGCAGCGCCTCGGCCGAGGCGAAGGTGAGATGCGCGACGACACTGAACGGGGCGGGTCCGCCCTGCGGCGTGCCGGTACCGCGCAGCACCTTCACCTCCAGCAGCCCGACCGGCTCCCACCGCGCCTTCACCAGGGGAATGTGCTTCGACAGGTAGTAGTCCATGTCGAAGCGCCCGCCCGGCGTGTCGGGGTAGAGGACGCTCATCATCACGGTCATGGCGGGCTGTCCCTGCTGGCGCGGACGCGGCGGCGCGGCGCGGCGTCGGCAGGCTGCGCATCCAGCACCGCATGGATCGCGGCGATGGCGTCCGGCGAAAGGCGGCCGATGCCGGCGGCCAGGCGGTTCGCCAGCGCGGTCGCCTCCGGGCTAAGCCCCGCCGTGTCGAGAACCACCCGCGGATGCGAGAGGCGCGCGAGGCGCACCATCTCCTCCGCATCGTCCCAGATCAGGCCGAAGAACTCGTTCACCTGGTGCACCAGGCCGGCGGAAGGGCGCCCGCGATGCCCGTGCTCCAGCGCCGAGAGATAGGCGGGCGAGACATGCAGCGCGGCGGCAAGCTCGGCCTGGGTGATGCCGCGGGCCTCGCGCAGCGCGCGGAGCCTCTCGCCGAAGGGCGTCATCGCCGGCGCCGCAGCAGCACATGCACCGCGCCGGCGTTGCTGGCATGGGGATGCGCCGCGCCCAGCAGCATCGGGCGGATGTCCGGCGCGTTCAGCCAGTACGGCAATTCGCGGCGCAGGATGCCGCCTTCGGAGGTCGAGCCACGACCGGTGACGATGGCGATGCAGCGCAGCCCCTCCGCCGCGCTGGCGCGCACGAAGCCGCGTACGGCGTGGTGCGCCTCCTGCGCCCGCAGTCCATGCAGGTCGAGGGTGCGCTCGGGTCGCGTGCGCCCGCGCCGCAGGTCGCGCCAGCGCCGGTCGTCGAGTCCGGATGGCGCGACGCCGACATGCAGCTCCACCGGTGGGGCCGGCTTGCGCGGCGCGGCGGGGATCGGCGCGGGGGTCGGTGCAGTCGACTGCACCGCGGGCGGCGGCGTGGGCGGCGCCGGTTCCAGCGCCTTGCCCGGCAGCGGCACCACCGCGGTGCGCCGCGCCCAGTCGTGCCACAGGCTGCGTTCCGCCGCGCTCAGCGCCCGGGCTTTGCGGCGGCCGGTCATGCTGTCAGGCGGCCGGCAGGGCCGCCGGGTCGTCATCCACCAGCACGATGTGCAGCCGCCGCGGGCCATGCGCGCCGAGTTCCAGGGTCTGCTCGATATCGGCGCTGCGCGAGGGGCCGGTGACGAACATGACGTTACGCGGCATGGCGCCGAGATCCGCGCGCAGCTTGTCCCAGGCTTCCTCATAGGCACCGACGACGGCGGAGGCGCGGAGGACCACGATCTCGGTATCGGTCAGGATGTTCAGCGTGGTCGGGCGCGTGGGGTCTGAGGGGAGCATGAGCGTCCCGGTCTCCGCGATGCCGGCGAAGCCGTGCTGCACGCTGACCATATCCGTGCCCTCGGCCCGGCGCTGCGCGATCTCCAGCATCGGCCGGGACGACCAGTCGAGCGCCTGCAGGTCAGGGTGCGGCGCCATGACGAGGCGCGAGGGCAGGTTCTGCGTCGCCAGGTAGTCGGCGACGGCGGTGGGGACATCCGACGCGTCGGCCACGCGGGCGACGGTGCCGAATTCCTTCTCGACGTTCCTGACGAAGAGCGAGACCTGCTCCGGCCGCGGCAGGCGAGAGCGGGCCGGGATCAGGTGGCGCGGATGCGTCGTCAGGCGCCCGCCCAGCATCGCCTGCTGGTCCGCCGGCAGCGGCCCGCGCTTCAGGCCTCGTCGGATAGCGCCGAGAATGCGGTCCTTCGTCATCGCCTCCGTCCATCATGTCCGCCCGGGGTGCCGGCGCGCGGAACGCCACGGCGCACACCCTGGCCGCGACCGGGCTTCCGGCCGCGGTGCGCGCACCCGGGCGCCGCTATCGGGCGGCGCCTATTCTCTACTGGCGCTGCTGCTGTGCAGCGTTGTTGTCCTGCTGTCGGTCGCGTTGGGGAGCGTTGTTGTCCTGCTGACGGTCACGCTGTGCAGCGTTGTTGTCCTGCTGCCTGTCGCGGCGTTCAGCCCGGTTTTCCTGCCGGCGATCGCGCTGGGCGGCGTTGTTGTCCTGCTGCCTGTCGCGCTGGGCGGCGTTGTTGTCCTGCCGTCGGTCGCGGCGGTCCGCCTGGTTATCCTGCTGCCTGTCGCGGCGCTCCGCCCGGTTTTCCTGTCGGCGATCGCGCTGTGCAGCGTTGTTGTCCTGCTGACGGTCACGCTGAGCGGCGTTGTTGTCCTGCTGCCTGTCGCGTTGCGCGGCGTTGTTGTCCTGTTGCGTGCTCTGCTGCGCGGCAGGGGCTGGGGCCGGGCCTGGAGCCGGGGTCGGGGTCGGGGTCGGGGTCGGGGTCGGGGTCGGGGCCGGCTGCTGGGCGAGCACGACCTGTCCGGCGAGCGACAGCACGACGACAAGGACAGCAAGGGTCTTCATGTGCTTCGTCTCCGATCGGGCCTGCGATGCGGCGGTGCTTACCGTGGATCAGCGCGGCTGGCGACGATCGGCCTTTGCGTATCGTGCCATGAAGGTGCCGCCCGGTTCCGGGACCGGCAGGTCGCGCCCCTGTGTCCAACCGCCAGCGAGCGGCAACGACCGCAGCCTTCCCTTGCCCCGCCCGAGCATCCCGAGCGTGCCCGCCGCCATGCGGGTGAAGGCGCGGTAAAGCCGTGGCCGCTTCGCCACCCAGGCCCAGAGCGCGAGGTTGCTGCGCGCGGCCGAAGGCGTCAGGTGCCGCTCGAACTCCCGCTCCCGCCAGTGGCGCATCAGGCCGGGCAGCGGGATCTTCACGGGACACACGCTCTCGCAGCGGCCGCAGAAGGTGGAGGCATTGGGCAGGTTGCCGGTGCGCTCCACGCCCACCAGCGAGGGCGTCAGCACGCTGCCCATCGGGCCCGGATAGACCCAGCCATAGGCATGCCCGCCGATCGCGCCGTAGACGGGGCAGTGGTTCATGCAGGCGGCGCAGCGGATGCAGCGCAGCATCTCCTGGAAGTCGGTGCCCAGCATGTTGGACCGGCCGTTGTCCAGCAGGACCACGTGGTATTCCTGCGGCCCGTCGAGATCCGCCGGCCGCCGCGCCCCCGTGCTGAAGGTGGTGTAGACGGAGAAATCCTGCCCCGTCGCGCTGCGCGCCAGCACCCGCAGCAGGGAGGTCGCGTCCTCCAGCGTCGGCACGACCTTCTCGATCGAGGCGATGGCGATGTGCACCCTGGGCAGGGTCTGGGTGAGATCCCCGTTGCCCTCGTTGGTGACGATCACCGAACTGCCCGTCTCGGCGATCAGGAAATTGGCGCCGGTGATGCCGACATCCGCCGCGAGGAAGCGTTCGCGCAGGCGGGTGCGGGCCTCGGTCAGGATGTCGCGCCGCTCGGCGAAGATGCGGTCCGCCGGCAGGTCGGTGTGCAT
>JAIYAI010000116.1 GCA_027489135.1 Acetobacteraceae bacterium | reverse complement strand
TTCGGAGAGCGCGGGCTGGATCAGCCGCCCGATGACATCGGTGCCGCCGCCCGCGGGCCAGGGGATGATCATCTGCACCTGGGCCTGCGCCGATGCGGCGCCAGACCCGAGGGTAAGCATGGCCGCGGCCAGCAGCCGCCGCGCGGAACGCAGCATCATGACGCCTCCTCCTGTCCCGGCCCTTCGAGGGGCCTTGCGCAGGAGGCTAGCCGCGCCGCGCGTGGCGCCGCAACCTCAGACCAGCTTGCGCACGAAGCGGCGGGAGGAGCGGAAGCTGCCGCGCAGCCGCTCCGTCCAGGGGGTGGAGCGCGCGGCGATCCACTCCGGCGTCTGGTTCACCTCCGGGCTGGTGAAGCGATAGGCCGCCAGCAGGTTCGGCACGCCGTTGTCGAGCCGCTGGTAGCGCGTGCCGCCGATGCAGCCCGGGCAGGAGGTGAGCATGGGCAGGTGCTCCTCCTCGTACCATTTGAAGATCTCGGGCAGGTCGGCGGCGGCGATTTCCAGTTCCACCGTGTAGACGAAGGGCGCGGGCTTCGAGACGTCGCCGAGCGAGGCGAGGAACTTGTACGGCACCGCCCCTGCCGGCGCGGGGCCCGAGGGCTTCTCGACGAAGGTCCAGACGCCGCCGGGCTTTTCGATATCCTCGTAGCGATGCCCGCCCGCCATCGCGGCGCCGTCGGTCAGGATCAGCAGGTCGGCCATTGGTGTTCCCTCCATCGTGGGGGCATCATCGCGCCGGCGCCGGAAACGGCAAGACCGACAGGAGGAACCCCGATGGCCCGCATCCCCTATGCCGATCCGAAGGACCCGGACAAGCAGGAGGCCGCGGCGGCCATCATCGCCAGCCGCAAGCGGCTCGGCCATCTGCATCGCATGCTGCTGAACTCGCCGCCCGTGGCGAAGGGCTGGATCAGCTTCTGGGATGCGGTGCGCTGGGACACGGTGCTGTCGGGGAAGCTGCGCGAGCTCGTGATCTGCCAGGTCGCCGCCATCAACGGCGCGCAGTACGAATGGGCCGCGCATGCGCCGATCGGCGTGAAGGAGGGGCTGACCCAGGCGCAGCTCGACGCCCTGCCGGACTGGGCGGCGAAGCGCGACCTCTACGACGATGCCGAGGCCGCGGCGCTGGCGCTTTGCGACGCCATGACGAAGCACGTGCACGTGCCGGACGATGTCTTCGCGGCAGCGAAGGCGGCCCTGCCGGCGCGGGAGGTGGTGGAGATGGTCGTCACCATCGCCAGCTACAACTGCGTCTCCCGGGTGCTGGAGGCGCTGGAGATCAACAACGCGGATCGGCTGGACTGACCAGCGCGCCGATCGGCAGAGGGCGCAGCCCGGCGCCGTGAATCGGTGCGCCAATGAAGCTTGACCCTGGGACGGCCGGGCACGACCCTGCCGCCAGCACGGAGGGAGCGCCCATGAACGGCGCGGAATGGTTGGCGCGCAGCCTGCTCGCCTCGGACACGAAGCATCTCTTCTTCGTCGATGCGGTGCTGCGGCGGACCCTGCTGGAGTGCGAGCGCATCGGCGTGCAGCCCGTGCTCGCGCATACCGAGAAGGCCGCGGTCTACATGGCCGATGCCTATGGCCGCGTGGCCGGCCGGCCCGGCGTGGTGGCGGCGCAGTCGGTCGGTGCGGCGAACCTCGCGGCGGGGCTGCAGGACGCCTATCTCGGACGCAGCCCGGTGCTGGCCATCACCGGGCACAAGCGGACCTCGCACCAGCACCGCAATGCCTACCAGGAATTGCAGCACGGGCCGCTCTTCGCCTCCGTCACCAAGTTCGCCGCGAATGTCGATGCGGCGGACGACCTGCCGCGCGTCTTCCGCCAGGCCTGGTCGGCGGCGGTGAACCTGCCGCCGCGGCCGGTGCATCTCGACCTCAACGGGCTGATGGGCGAGTTCGTGGAAACCACGGATACCCCGGAACCCCCCGCCGCCCTCGGCGCGCTGACAGCGCCGGCGCATCGCCCCGGCGCCGATCCCGTGGCGATCAAGGCGCTCGCGCAGGCGCTGCTGTCCGCGAACAAGGTGCTGGTCATCGCCGGCGACGCCGCCGAGCTTTCGGGCTGCGGCGCGGAACTGCTCGCGGTGTGCGAGGCGCTGGCCGCGCCGCTCGGCACCTCGCTCGGCGCGCGCGGCATCGTCTCCACCCGCCATCCGCTGCATGTCGGCGTGGTCGGCAACTACTCCGCCCCGCCGGCGAACGAGATCACCTGCGCCGCCGACATGATCCTCTATGTCGGCTGCGACACCGGCGACCAGGTGACGCACTACTGGAAGGTGCCGAAGCCGGGCAGCGTCCGCGTCGTGCAGATCGATGGCGACCCGCTGGAGTTCCACCGCAGCTACACGGCCGAGGTGACGGTGCAGGCCGATCCGAAGGCGGCGCTGGCCGCGCTGGCGGCGGAACTCGGCAGGCCCGCGCGGGA
Organism: Acetobacteraceae bacterium; assembly: GCA_027489135.1. GTDB lineage: Bacteria > Pseudomonadota > Alphaproteobacteria > Acetobacterales > Acetobacteraceae > JAIEOP01. Next base: position 5,745 of record JAIYAI010000116.1, on the reverse strand, counting down.
CGGGACCTGGCTTGCCTGGGCGCAGGGGGTGATGGAGGCCTGGCGCGCCTCGGTCGCGCCGCGCCTCGCCAGCAATGCCGTCGCCATCGATCCCGCGCGCCTCGCCGCCGAGATCACGAAGGCGCTGCCGGTGGATGGCATTCTCGTCGCGGACACCGGCTATTCCGGCATCTGGACCGGCACCCTGATCGAGATGGAGCCCGGCCAGACCTATCTCCGCGCCGCGGGATCGCTGGGCTGGGCCTTCCCGGCCTCGCTCGGCGCCAAGCTGGCGGGCGGCGACCGGAAGGTCATCTGCTGGTCCGGCGATGGCGCGATCTACTACCACCTTCCGGAGCTTGAGACGGCCCGGCGGCGGGGCATCGCCGTGGTGCTGGTGATCAACAACAATTCCGGCTTCGGCCAGGGCTGGCCGACCTACCTCAAGCAGGCCGGCAACCGCCCCCAGGCGGCGGAGCAGGTGCTGCGCTTCGGCCCCACGAACTTCGCCGAGGTGGCGCGGCAATTCGGCGTCGCCGGCATCCGCGTGGAACAGCCCGGCGAGATCGGCCCCGCCCTGCAACGCGCGCTGGCGATGAACGAGCCGGTGGTGGTCGATGTCGTGACGGACATCGACTGCCGTGCGCCTGCCCCCTGGGACCCCCCGGCGTAGTTTAGGAGACACCACATGGCACGCATCGCCGTCATCGGCGCCGGGACCATGGGCCATGCCATCGCGCTGGTCTATGCGCTCGGCGGCCACCAGGTCCGGCTGACCGACAGCAGCATGAAGACGCTGGACCGCGCCCAGGGGCTGATGGAAAGCGCCCTGGCGACGCTGGTCGCGGGTGGGGAGGCGCCGGCGGACTGGACCAGCGCACATCTCGCCCAGGCCGTCACCCGCCACCCGACGCTGGCGGAGACCGTCGACGGCGCCGAGTTCATCGTCGAGGCGATCATCGAGACGCCGGAGGCCAAGCGCGCCCTCTTCGAGGAACTCGACCGCGTCGCGCCCCCCAACGCGATCATCGCCTCCAACACCAGCCAGCTCGACGTCTTCCCGCTGATCCCCGCCGCGCGCCAGAAGAAAGCGATGATCACCCACTGGTACACGCCGCCCTACCTCGTCGACCTGGTCGACGTGATCCCCGGCCCGGACTGCGACCCCGCGGCGCTGGAGGCGGTCGAGGGCGTGCTGAAGGCCATGGGCAAGCAGCCGCTGCGCCTGAAGAAATTCGTCCCCGGCTACGTCGCCAACCGCATCCAGGGCGCCATCGGTGCCGAGGTGCAGCACCTGCTGGAAGAAGGCGTCGCCACCGCCGCCGAGATCGACGCCGCCATCATCCACGGCCTCGCCTTGCGGCTGCCCATCCTCGCCGTCTTCGCCAAGGCGGACTTCACCGGCCTCGCGCTCAGCCAGGCGATCCTGCGCAACGGCAGCTACACCCCACCGCCGCCGCGCCGGCAGAGCGCGACGCTCGACGCGCTGGTCGAGCAGGGGCGCACCGGCGTGCTCGCCGGCGGCGGCTACTACGACTGGCCCGGCGACCCTGCGGAGCTCTTCCAGGACCGCGACAGGCGGCTGATCGAGCTGAAGCAGGCGATGCGGAAGATCGGCACCATGGCAGGACTGGAGAGGGACCTGTGACCACGATCACCTACGACCTCAAGGGGAAGACCGCGCTCGTCACCGGCGGCGCCTCCGGCATCGGCCTGGCGCTGGTGACGCAGCTTGCGCGCAACGGCGCCAAGGTTGCGATCAACCACCTCGCCGACGACCCGCGCGGGCCGGAGCAGGTGGAGGCGCTGCGCGGGCAGGGCTTCGACGTCATCTCCGCGCCCGGCAGCGTCGGCGATGCCGCGGATTGCGAGCGCATGGTGCTGACCGCGATCAAGGATTTGGGCCGGCTCGACTACCTCGCCTGCAATGCCGGCACGCCGGGCACCGCGAAGTCCATCCCGCCCTCAGCGCTTGACCGGCTGACGGAGGAGCTGTGGGCGACGGTGATCCAGGTGAACCTGCTCGGCGTCTTCCGCTGCGTGAAGGCGGCGACGCCGGCGCTGAAGGCCGCGCGTGGCGCCGTCGTCAGCACGGCGAGCATCGCCGGTCTCGACAGCGCGGGATCCTCGATGGCGTATGGCGCCACCAAGGCCGGCGTCATCAGCCTGACCAAGAACCTCGCGCGCACGCTGTCCCCGGAGGCCCGCGCGAATGCCGTGGCCCCCGGCGCGGTGGACAGTACCTGGATGATCGAATGGACGAACGAGCAGCGTGCCTCGTCCATCGACAAGGCGCTGCTGAAGCGGCGCTGCACCACCGACGACCTGGCGGAGGTGATGCTGTTCCTGCTCGCGGGGGCGGCGATGGTGACGGGGCAGACGGTCGTCGTGGATGGCGGCCTGACGTTGAGCTGAGACCGGCGGACCGGTCCCTTGACCGGTCCGAGCGCCTGAACGGGCGCCGGCGACTGAGGATGACGTGCGTCCGCACGTCATGCGTCAACAAGGAGAGAGATCATGGCGAAGGCATACTGGATCGGGACCTACCGCTCGGTGCGCGACCCGGAGAAGCTCGCGGCGTATGCGCAGCTTGCGGGTCCGTCCATCACCGCCGGCGGCGGGCGGTTCCTGGTGCGCGGCATGCCGGCCCAGGTCTACGAGGCCGGGCTGCAGCAGCGCACCGTGGTGATCGAGTTCGACAGCGTCGACCAGGCGCGCGCCACGCATGACAGCCCGGGCTACCAGGCGGCACTCGCCGCGCTCGGCAACGGCGCGGAGCGGGATATCCGGATCGTCGAGGGCGTCTGAGAGGTTGGAGGGGCGCTGCCCCTCCAAACCACCCCGCCAAAGGCCGAAAGGCCTTTGGAAGCCGGTTTCTGCGGATCCGGCACCAGCGGTGCCATCGCTTGGCGAGCCCGGTCGGGCGCGAAGGATGGCTAATCGGTTCAAAGGGCCTTTCGGCCCTTTGCGGAGCTTGGCGGCACTGTCGCCAAGGTGCGGGGAGCGGGCAGCGCCCCTCCCCAAGATCCACACCCCGGCCGCGCTACCGCGGCACCTTCGCCAGCACGCCGAGCAGCGCCTCCCAGTGCCGCTCGGCGGCGACCGGGTCGAAGCCGCCGCCATCGGGCTGGGCGAAGCCGTGATGTGTGCCGGCGTAGTGCTCGACGCGGTGCGTCACGCGGCTCGCGGCCATCGCTGTCTCCACCTGTGCCGGCACGCCGTCCGGCACATAGGGGTCGTGTTCGGCGAAGCAGAGATAGGCCTCGCCGTGCTGCATCTTCGGCAGCCAGAGATGCGGGCTGTCGGGCGCGTCGGTGACGAGGCGCGTGCCGTAGAAGCTGGCGGCGACGGCCACGCGCTCCGGCTCCTCGGCCAGCGCCTGCAGCGCGAAGCGGCCGGACATGCAGTAGCCCACCGCCGCCGCCGGCGCGCCGGCATCGACGCCGAGCGCCTCCAGCATCGCCGGAAGGTCGGTGCGGAACTGCGCATGGCCGTAGCCGCGGGCGAGGCCGAAGATGCGCTCGCGCTCCGGGTTGCCCTCCTGGCTGAAGGCATGGCGATCGAAGCCGACCTCGCGCAGCGCGCGCCAGTAGAGGTTGGGCAGCAGCGCGCGGTAGCCCGCCGCCGCCAGCCGCGCCGCCATGCCGTGCAGCGCGGGCCGCACGCCGGGCGCGTCCATCAGCACCAGCACGGCCGGCGCGCGCGCCGCGTGGCGCAGCGGGGAATAGAGCGTGGCGTTGATCGTCCCGCCTTCCGCGGGGAGTTCCATGGGCGTGGCTTCGATGCTCACCGGATTTCTCCCGACTGGTGGAGGTCCAGGGGACCCTGTCCCCTGGCGGGTGGTCCAGGAGGGCAGGGCCCTCCTGGCGGAGCGCGAGGCGGCGCCTCGCCTATTCCTGCGGCAGCACCACGACCGTGCCGCGCTTGTCGCCCTTCTCCACCGCCTCGTGCGCTGCGGCGCAGTCGAACAGCGGGAAGGTCGCCGCCACGCGGTGCAGCGGCTTCGGCGCATCGGCGCGCAGCCAGGCGGTGATGTCGGCCTGCGCCTGCACCCGTGCCGGCAGCGGCGCCGTGTTCAGCACCACGCCGCGCAAGGTCGCGTTCTTCGCCATCATCGTCCCGTAGGGCATGGTGAACTCCCGCCCGCCACGGGAGGCATAGCCCGTCACCACCCCGTTCAGCGCCACGACGGCCGACCAGATCGCGACATTGCCGCCGACATCCACCTCCACCACGCGATCGACGCCGTGGCCGCCGGTCGCGTCCAGGATCCGCTGCGCGCAGTCCGGTGCGCGGTAGTCGAAGACCTGCTCGGCGCCGGCAGTGATCGCATCCTCCCGCTTCCAGCCGCCGGAGGCCGTCGCCAGCACCTGCGCCGACCCGCCCCAGCGCGCCAACTGCACTGCATAGTTCCCGACCGCCCCGCCGCCGCCGGAGACGAGCACGCGCAGCCCCCGCACCGGCCCGTCGGCGAAGAGGCAGCGATGCGCCGTCATCGCGGGAATGCCGAGGCAGGCGCCGATCTCGAAGCTGACGCTCTCCGGCAGGTCGTGGGCCAGGTTCAGCGGCACGCAGGTGTAGGTCGCCGCGGTGCCGAAGGGCCGGAAGCGCTGCGCGTTGTAGACCCAGACGCGGCGGCCGAGATGCCGCCCCTCGACGCCGGCGCCGAGCGCATCGATCACGCCGGCGCCGTCGCTGTTCGGGATCACCACGGGCCATTCGTTGGCGTTGCTGGTGCCGGCGCGGCGATAGGTGTCGGCCGGGTTCACGCCGGAGGCGAACAGCTTCACACGCACCTCGCCCGGGGCGGGGACGGGGTCGGGGCGCTCACCCTGCTGCAGCACCTCCCGCGCCGGGCCGTGCCGGTCGTACCAGATGGCGCGCATGGCCTTTCCCCCCGTCGTTCCGCGCGGCAGGGTGGCGGCGACGCCGCGGCTTGTCCATCGCGCCGCGCACCCAAGGGGGAGACCGTTATGCCTTGCACCACCCGCCGCGCCGTGCTGGCGGCGAGCCTCCTGCCCGCCGTCGCGCGCGCCCAGGCCAGCTTTCCGGACCGGCCGGTGCGCATCGTCTCCCCCTTCACGCCGGGCGGTGGCACGGACACGACGGCGCGCACCCTCGCCCCCGGCATGACAGAGGCGCTGGGCCAGCCCATCGTGATCGAGAACCGCCCCGGCGGGGCGGGGAGCATCGGCGCCGGCGCGGTGGCCGAATCGCCGCCCGACGGCCACACCCTGCTGGTCGATGCGCTGAACCACGTGGTGAACCCGTTCCTGCTCAAGGGCCTGCGCTTCGACTACGCGACCGCCTTCGTTCCCGTCAGCGTGGTGACGGTGCTGCCGCAGATCATGGTGGTGCCGCCGTCGCTGCCGGTGACGACCATGTCCGAATACATCGCCTGGGCGCGGGCGCGGCGGGGGCAGTTGTCCTTCGGCTCCTCGGGCAATGCGACGGGCGCGCATCTCGCGGGCGCGCTCTTCCTGCGGGAGACGGGGCTCGACATCACCCATGTGCCCTATCGCGGCGGCTCCGCCGTGCTGCCGGACCTGATCGCGGGCAACGTCGTCTTCGCCTTCGCCACGGTGAGTTCCGCGACGCAGTTGATCCTGGACGGGCGGCTGAAGGCGCTGGCAGTGGCGTCCGACGAACCCGTGGCGTCGCTGCCCAACGTGCCGACCATGGCGCAGGTGGGGCTGCCGGGCGTGGTGCTGGACGAGTGGAACGGGCTCTACGCGCCCGCCGGAACGCCGGCGCCGGTGGTGGCGA
>JAIYAI010000465.1 GCA_027489135.1 Acetobacteraceae bacterium | reverse complement strand
GCGCAGATCCAGGGCTTCTTCGACATCCCCGTGGACAACCTCTTCGCCGCGCCGCTGTTCGGCCGCGACATCGAGGATCGGACCGCCGGCCGCGACCTGATGGTCGTCTCCCCCGATGTCGGTGGCGTGGTGCGCGCCCGGGCGTTGGCCACGCGGATCCACACCGACCTCGCCATCATCGACAAGCGTCGACCGCGCGCGGGCGTTTCCGAGGTGATGAACGTGATCGGCGAGGTCGAGGGCCGGCACTGCATCCTGGTCGACGACATCGTCGATTCAGGCGGTACGCTCTGCAATGCCGCCGAGGCGCTGATCAAGAACGGCGCCAATGGCGTCTCGGTCTATGTCACGCATGGCGTCTTCTCGGGAGGCGCCGTGGCGCGCGTCGCGGCCTCGCCGATCGAGATGATGACGGTGACGGACAGCATCGCGGCGACGGAGGCGGTGCGCCTGTCGCAGAACATCCGCCAGGTGTCGATCGCGCCGCTGATGGCCGAGGCGATCCGCCGGATTTCCGAGGAAAGCTCGGTCTCCTCGCTGTTCAACTGAACAGCGTGCCCGGCGCGCCCGACGGGCGCGCCGGCCGGGGCCTTCAGCGCCGGCGGCGCGCCGCGGCGCCGAGGCCGGCGAGGCCGATACCGAACAGCGCGAGGCTGAACGGCTCGGGCACCGAGGTTCCGCCGCCACCGCCCGTCGACACGTAGGACTGGCTGGCACCGCCGGTGAGCGCCTGCACGTGCAGCCCGAGCACCAGCTCCCCATTGCCGAGCTGCTTGAGGACCTCCGCCAGCGAGCCACCGGCATTATAGGCGAAGGAGATCCGAACATATTCGCCGGACGCGTTGACGCCGTTCGCGGCCACCGACGGCGTGTTCGAATCCGTCGCGTAGGTCGCCGTGAACCCGACGTTATTGCCGCCCGGCAGGTCTCCTGGCGACGCGCAGTTGGCATCGCCGCTCGCGCATTGCTGGAACGACACCCCGCTGCTGTTGGCGATCGTCATCGGCAGCGACAGGACCGGGTTCTGCTTGTCGTCGAAGTAGATGTCGGTGATCGAGGACGCGGCGCCGACATTGTTCTTGAACTCGAACTGCACCGTGTTGGCGACCACCTCGGTCACGGTCACGATGAACTGCGCACTGATGTCCGGGGCGCCATTCGCCTCCACGAGGTTCCACTGGATCGCCGCCTCGGCCCGCTGCGTGGCCGCGGTCAGCATCATCGCCGCGCCGGCGATGCTCATGGTCAGGACATGCGGAAGACGCATCGGAATTCTTCCTTTGGCAATTCGGAAAGCAAGGCGAGACCGCGATCGGAGCAGAATTCATGCCAGATCAAGAAACCGTGGAATTGCAATCACCTCTTGCGTGATCGGTGATGTCGACGGGCAGACTGTCAATTTCTCCGACGGTTTCTGGCCGCGATCACCAGAGGCTGGGCCGTCCCCTCGCCATGCCGCCAACCCGATGGATCGCACCCGATTGAGGAGGTGTGGCATCGGCACACGCAACGGTTACTCGAAGCGACGGATACGGACCCGAAAGCGGGTGTCCTTGCCATCGACCACAGCCAGGACGCGTCGGTGCCCACCACCGCATGGCGTTCGGGTGGCCGGCGCGCGCGTCGCGGGCAGTGCTGCCATGCGCGTTGTCGGTAGGGCGGCCGTCCACCTGTCGGCGTCCTTTACAAGAGACCGCTGAAAAATCGCTGCGGCGGGGCCCCGCCCGGTCCGCGGCCAGGCCAGCCCTGCCCATCGACGCGACGGCCAGAGGACGGCCATGGCAGGCCTGCAGGTGCCGGACCGGGCGGCCCTGGAATCATCCCTTGCCGGGGCCGGCCGCTGCCGCGAAGCTCCGCGCCGCATCCAGCACAATGAGGACGCCCATGAAGCTCTACTACGCCCCCGGCGCCTGCTCGATCGGCATCCACGTGCTGCTCGAGGAGATCGGCAAGCCCTACGAGGCCGAGGCCGTGAACCTGCGCGAGGGCGCGCAGTTCAAGCCCGAGTTCACCGGCGTGAATCCGAAATCGAAGGTGCCGACCCTGGTGCGCGACGATGGCAGCGTGCAGACCGAATACCCCGCCATCGCCTACTGGCTCGCTGCCACCAACCCGTCCGCCGGCCTGCTGCCCAAGACGCCGGAGGCGATGGCCGCGGCGCTGGAGGCCACCGACTACTGCGTCGCCACCATGCACATGCAGGGCTTCGGACGCATCTTCCGCCCCGCGAATTTCGCGCCGAGCGAGGCCGATCACCCGGCGGTGCAGGCGCGCGGCGAGGAGATCTTCTCGAAGGGGCTCGCCCTGTTCGACCGGCAGCTCCAGGGAAAGCAGTGGATCGCCGGCGACTTCTCCTTCGCCGACACGGCGCTGTTCTATGTGTGCTTCTGGTGGAACGGCCGCCTCAAGAAGGACCTGCCGCCCAACGTCGCCGCGCATTACGCGCGCATGACCGCGCGGCCCGCCGTGCAACGCACGCTGAAGGCCGAAGGCCTCGCCTGAACCGGTGCCGCGGCGCGTCCGGCTGCCGCCGGGCGTGACCGCGGCCCCGCGAGGGGCGTCGCCGCGTCAGGCGCGCACCTTACCAGCGACCCGGTTTCCTGACCGGGCCGCGGCGCCCAACGGCGCCCGCCGGTCATGCGACAGCACGCGGCTCGTATGACGCGGCGACGCCGGGCAAGCCGGAGGTTTGCACGTCACGCCGCAGGCGTGCTCCCCCTCCGCGCATGCCACGCCCGACAGGGCCCTGAGCGTGTCAACGATCAGGGTCGTCGGTATCAGGCGATCAGCACCGGCGCCACGGGCGCGAGGGTGACGAGATCGATCGTCACGCTGTCCCGCACCGTATCCGCCACGCCGCGCACGTCGACGAGCCGCAGCATCACCTGCCCGGCCAGGC
>JAIYAI010000251.1 GCA_027489135.1 Acetobacteraceae bacterium | reverse complement strand
GGCGCTGCCCTCGTGCTCGACAAGATCCGCCAGCGGTTCAACTGGCTTGAACTGGTCTGGGCTGACGGCGGCTACAACGCGCGCCAAGTCACCGAGGCCGCCGCCAGGCAGCCGAGCTTGCGCATCGAGATCGTCAAGCGGTCCGACGACATGAAGGGCTTCGTCGGATGCGTCGCGGTCCGATCAAAGGGCGTGCCCGGAGCCGTCCACCGACGCGGACGTGATGGGCCGGGTCTGCCAGACCAGCGTCTCTCCCCGTCCGGGCCGTTGCGCGCACGGCGGTCTGCTGCGAAGACCCGGCCCGGGTGTCGCGCCGTCCGCGGCGGGGCAGGACTCAGCGCCGGTCGGGCCGCCGGCGCGGCGATGCATGCCCGGAGTCCCGCGCGTGGCCCAGCACGACACCCCGACCAGCGCCCTGCGGCGCTTCCTCCACGGTCAGGCATCCGCCGGGCTTGTCCTGATGGGCGCGGCCGCCCTGGCGCTGGCGGTTGCCAACTCACCCCTGAGGCCAAGCTACGAAGCCCTGCTGGCGACCTATCTGGGGCCGCTCTCCGCGGCGCACTGGATCAATGACGGGCTGATGGCTGTCTTCTTCCTGCTCGTGGGCCTCGAGATCAAGCGCGAGGTCCTCGACGGGCAGCTCGCCACCTGGCCCCGCCGCACCCTGCCGGGCGTCGCGGCGGCTGGCGGCATGGCGGTGCCCGCGCTGATCTACCTCGCCTTCAACTCCGGCCCGACCGCGCATGGCTGGGCCATCCCCGCAGCCACCGACATCGCCTTCGCGCTCGGCGTCATGTCGCTCCTCGGCAAGCGCGTCCCGGCCTCGCTGCGCGTCTTCCTGGCGGCGCTGGCGATCATCGACGACCTGGGCGCCGTCATCATCATCGCGCTCTTCTACACCGCAGGCCTGTCCCTGCCTGACCTGGCGGCCGCCGCCGCCGTGGTCGCCATCCTCGTGGGACTGAACCGGGCCGGCATACGCCGTCTGTGGCCCTATCTCCTCCTCGGGGTCGTCCTGTGGGCGCTGGTGCTGCGTTCGGGGGTCCACGCCACGCTGGCGGGCGTCGTGCTTGCGTTCACGATCCCGCTCCAGGGCACACCCGGCCGCCCCGATGCGCCGGCCCAAAGCCCGCTGCATCGTTTGGAGCACGCGCTGCACCTGCCGGTCGGCTTCCTCGTGGTCCCGATCTTCGGCCTCGCCAATGCCGGCGTGCCGGTCCTGGGCCTTTCGGGCGATGCCCTGGCCGCCCCGGTCACCTTGGGCGTGGGGCTCGGGCTCCTGGTCGGGAAGGTGGTCGGCGTCTACGGCTTCTCGATCGTGGCCATCCGCCTCGGGCTTGCGGACATGCCGGCCCATGCGGGGCGGGCGCAGATGCTCGGGACGGCGTTGCTGTGCGGTATCGGCTTCACGATGAGCCTCTTCATCACGCTGCTTGCCTTTCCCGATGATCCTTCGCTGCAGGCTCAGGCCAAGATCGGCATCCTGGCCGGCTCGCTCGTCGCGGGCCTGCTGGGCTGTGCAATCCTGCGGGTCGCGCCGCCAGACAGGCCGCCGACACGGTCCCGATAGGTCCGGCGACGCGGCCGGCGGCCTCCTGCCGATCGTCCGCCGCGACAGGCTGGCGGTCCGGCCCGTGACCGCCGCCTGCCGGCGCGCCCGGCCGTCGGGAACGGGCAACAGGTTGCCGCCCCGCGAGACGGTTGACCCCGGCGCGAGGCCATTCGATGCTTTCTCGATGGTCTCCCTCGTCCGCATCGCGCTGACGCGGCCCTACACCTTCGTGGTCATGGCCGTGATGATCGTGCTGGGCGGCGGCCTGGCAGCGCTGCGCACGCCGGCCGACATCTTCCCGAACATCCCCGTCCCCGTCGTCGCCATCGCGTGGTCCTTCACCGGCCTGTCGCCCGAGGACATGGCGGGGCGCATCCTGACGCCCTACCAGCGGACGCTGACCACCACCGTCAACGACATCGAGCACATGGAGGCGCAGGCGCTGCCCGGCCTCGGGATCGTGAAGGTCTTCTTCCAGCCCGGCGCCGATATCCGCCTGGCCAACGCGCAGATCACCGCCGTCTCGCAGACCCTGCTGCGGCAGTTGCCGACCGGCACCACGCCACCGCTGATCCTGAACTACAACGCCTCGACCGTGCCGATCCTGCAGATCGCCCTCGGCGGCCAGGGCATGACGGAGCAGCAGCTCTTCGACCTCGGCTTCAACTTCATGCGGACGCGGCTGGTGACGGTGCCGGGCGCGGCCGTGCCGCTGCCCTTCGGCGGGCGCCAGCGCCAGGTCTTCATCGACCTCGACCCGGAGGCGCTACTGTCGAAGGGGCTCTCGGCGCAGGACGTCTCCAACGCCATCGCGGCGCAGGTGCAGATCACGCCCGCCGGGTTCGTGAAGATCGGCGGCACCCAGTACAACCTGAACCTCAACAACGAGCCCGGCACGCCCTCCGAGATCGCGGCCCTGCCCGTGCGCAGCGTGAACGGCGCCATCGTAACCATCGGCGACGTCGCCAATGTGCGCGATGGATCGGCGCCGCAGACCAACGTGGTGCATGTCGACGGCCAGCGTTCGGTGCTGATGACGGTGCTGAAGTCGGGCGCGGTCTCGACCATCGACATCGTCGACGGGGTGCGGGCGATGATCCCGCGCCTGCGCGCCAACCTGCCGGACAACCTCGAGATCCAGCTTCTGAACGACCAGTCCACCTTCGTGAAGGCGGCGATCCATGGCGTGGTGGTGGAAGGGGCGCTGGCCGCGGCCCTGACCTCGCTCATGATCCTGCTCTTCCTGGGGTCCTGGCGGTCGACGGTGATCATCGCGACCTCGATCCCGCTGGCGGTGCTGGCGGCAATCGCGGCGCTGGCGGCCTTCGGCCAGACCCTGAACATCATGACCCTGGGCGGGCTGGCGCTGGCCGTCGGCATCCTGGTGGACGACGCGACGGTCACCATCGAGAACATCAACTGGCACCTGGAGCAGGGCAAGGGCGTGCGCGACGCCATCCTGGACGGGGCGGCGCAGATCGTGGTGCCGGCCTTCGTCTCACTCCTGTGCATCTGCATCGTCTTCGTGCCGATGTTCTTCCTGCCCGGCGTCTCCGGATTCCTCTTCATCCCGATGGCGATGTCGGTGGTCTTCGCCATGGTCGCGTCCTTCATCCTCTCGCGCACCCTGGTGCCGACCATGGCGATGTATCTGCTGCGCCCCCACGATGCGGCCGCGCACCACGCGCCGCGCGGGCCGCTGGGTCGCTTCCAGCGCGGCTTCGAGACGCGGTTCGAGCGCCTCCGGCGCACCTATGGCGCCGTGCTGCGCCTGGCCTGCGCGGCGCCGCGGCGGACCATCGCGCTGTTCCTGGCCTTCAGCCTGGGCAGCCTCGCCCTGGTGCCCTTCCTCGGGCGCAACTTCTTCCCCGAGGTCGACAGCGGGTCGATCGTGATGCATGTCCGCGCGCCGCCGGGCACGCGGGTGGAGGAGACCTCGGCGCTCTTCGCCGACATCCAGGCCGAGATCCGCCGGCTGATCCCGCCCGCGGAGATCCGCACCATCGTCGACAATGTCGGCCTCTCCACCAGCGGCATCAACGCGACCTACAACTCCTCCGGCACCGTGGGGCCGATGGATGGCGACATCATCATCGGGCTGCACAAGGGCCATGCGCCGACCGCGGGCTATGTCGCCCGGCTGCGCGCGGAAATGCCGAAGCTTTTCCCGACCGCGACCTTCTCCTTCCTGCCGGCCGACATCACCAGCCAGATCCTGAATTTCGGCGCGCCCGCGCCGATCGACGTGCAGGTGACGGGGACGAACCTGGCGGCGAACCAGGAGCATGCGCAGAAGATCCTGCGCGCCATCCGCGGCATCGACGGCGTCGCCGACGCCCGCATCCAGCAGCCCGCCGGCACGCCGGAGATCCGCTTCGACATCGACCGCAACCGGATCGCCGCGCTCGGGCTGGAGGCGCGGGACGTGACCGCTGCCGTGGCCGGCGCGCTGGCGGGATCGGCCCAGACCGCGCCGGTCTTCTGGCTGAACCCGGCCAATGGCGTGAGCTACCAGATCGTCAGCCAGACGCCGGAATACCTGATGGACAGCCTGGAGAAGCTGCTGGCCATCCCGGTCACGGGACGCGCCGCGGACCGCGACCCGCAGGCGCTGGCGGCGCTCGGCGAGCTGAGCCGCGGCATGACCCAGTCGACGATCAGCCAGTACAACATCCAACCCATGGTGCAGGTCTTCGCGACGCCGCAGGGCCGCGACCTCGGCGCCGTGGCGGCGGACGTGGCGGCGGCGATCGCGGCGCTGGATGCGGAGAAGCCGCGCGGCGTGACGGTGACCATGCGCGGCCAGTACCAGACCATGAACGCGGCCTTCGCGGGCATGGGCTTCGGGCTGATCGGCGCGATCGTGATGATCTACCTGCTGATCGTCGTGAACTTCCAGTCCTGGCTCGATCCCTTCGTCATCGTCGCCGCGCTGCCCGGCGCGCTGGCGGGGATCGCCTGGATGCTCTTCGCCACCGGCACGCCGCTCTCGGTGCCGGCGCTGACCGGGGCGATCATGTGCATGGGCGTCGCCACGGCGAACTCGATCCTGGTGATCAGCTTCGCGCGCGAGAAGCTGGAGGAGTTGGGCGACTCCACCCTCGCCGCGGTGGAGGCCGGCTTCACCCGCTTCCGCCCCGTGCTGATGACGGCGCTGGCGATGATCATCGGCATGGCGCCGATGGCGATCGGCCTCGGCGAGGGTGGCGAGCAGAACGCGCCGCTTGGCCGGGCCGTGATCGGCGGGCTGCTCTTCGCGACCGTCGCCTCGCTGCTGGTGGTGCCGACCATGTTCGCGGTGGCGCACCGGCGGGAGAAGCGAAAGGCCGTGTTGCCGATGGGAGTGACGCAGGATGCCTGAGGCGCCGCACCACCCGCCCCAGGACGCGCCCGTGGCCAGTGCACGCCGCGTCGGGCTGGTGCTGCTGCTGCTCGCGGGCGGCTTCGGCGCCGTGCTGGTGACCGGCTTCGCGTCCCGCGAGACCCAGGGCCAGGCGCTGCGGGACGCCAGCGCCGCCGCCGCCATCCCGACCGTCGCCGTGGTGCGGCCGCAGCCCGCCGCGGCGCGGCCCCTGGTGCTGCCCGCGCGCCTGGCCGCCTGGCAGGAAGCGCCGGTCTACGCCCGCAACAACGGCTTCATCCGCGCCCGCATGGTCGATATCGGCGACGAGGTCCGCGCCGGCGAGGTGCTGGCCGTGATCGACGCGCCGGAGATCGAGCAGCAACTGGCCGCGGCGACGGCGCAGCTCGGTACCATCACGGCGCAGCGCAACCTCTCCGCCGCCACGGCACGGCGGTGGGAGGAACTGGCGGCGCGCTCCATCGTCTCGCAGCAGACGGCGGACGAGAAGCGCGGGGATCTCGCCGCGCGCGACAGCATGCTGACCGAGGCGACGGCGAACGTGAACCGCCTGCGGGCGCAGCTCGGGTTCAACCGCGTCGTCGCGCCCTTCGACGGCACGGTGACGAGCCGGGGGACGGATGTCGGCGCGCTGATCGTCGCGGGGGATACCCGGGCGACACCGCTCTTCACCATCGCCGATCGCAGCCGCATCCGCGTGTATGTGCGGGTGCCGCAGGCCTATGCGGGCTTCATCGCACCGGGGCTGAAGGCGGAGTTCACCGTGCCGGACCACCCGAACCGCCGCTTCACCGCGGAGGTGCAGCGCAGCGCGGAGGCGCTGGATGCGCAATCGGGGTCGATGCTGGTGCAGCTCGTCGTCGACAACCCCGACGGCGCGCTGAAGCCCGGCGGCTATGCGCAGCTGCGCCTGGAACCCCCGCGCGCCGGCGGCGAGGCCGTGCGCATCCCCTCGAGCGCGCTGATCTTCCGCGCGACGGGCGTCTCCGTCGCCCTGGTGAACGCGGAGGGCGTGGTCGAGATCCGGCCCGTCCGCATCGCCCAGGACCTGGGGTCGGAGCTGGTGATCGGCGCAGGGCTGGCGCTGACGGATCGGGTGATCGACAGCCCCGCCGATGCCCTGCGAAGCGGCGACCGGGTCAGGGTCGCCGAGCGGCGCGCCGGGGGGTAGGCCCCGGCTACCGGAACTTGTTGCTCTTCGGGAAGCCGTTCGGCGGCATCCGCCCGGCGCCGGCCCGGTTGCCGCGCCATGGCGCGATGTCGCTCTCCGTGCGGACCCGGTCGCCGAGCCACCAGCTCAGCCCGTCCTTCCGGTGGAAGATGCGCAGATCCGACAGGCCGCCATCCTTGTAGCTCTGCAACTGGACGCCGCGACCACGCGTCATCTCCGGCACCTGGTCCAGCGGGAAGACCAGCAGCTTGCGGTTGTCGCCGACCACCGCGACCATGTCGCCCTCGACCGGCGTGCAGATCGCGGCCTCCTTGCCGGCCTCGACCACCAGCACCTGCTTGCCGGTGCGCTTCTCCGCCAGCAGGTCCTCGCCCTTCACGACGAAGCCGCGGCCGTCGCTGCTCGCCACCAGGAAGCGCTGGCCGTCCTTGTGCAGGTGCAGCTCGACGATCGCGTCCTCGTTCGTCAGGTCCACCATTAGCCGCACCGGCTGGCCGTCGCCGCGGCCGCGGGGAATCGCGTCCGCCTTCAGCGTGTAGGCCTTGCCGTTGGTGGCGAAGAGGATGATCCGGTCCGTCGTCTCGGCGTGGAGGGTGGCGAAGAGACTGTCGCCCTCCTTGAAGCGGTACTCGGTCTCGGGCGGCAGGTGGCCCTTCTGGGCGCGGATCCAGCCCTTCTCGGAGAGGATGACGGTGATCGCCTCGCGCTCCACGAAGGCGGTCTCGTCCACCAGCACGGCGGGCAGCATGCGGCCCGTCTCCGTGCGGCGGTTGCCGAGGGGACCGTCGCCGAACTGCTTCTGCACCGCGGCGATCTCGTCGGCGATGGCGGTCCAGCGCTTGCCTTCAGACCCCAGCAGCCCCTGCAGCGCCTTCTGCTCCTTCGTGAGCTTCGTGTGCTCCTTGCGGATCTCCATCTCCTCGAGCCTGCGCAGGCTGCGCAGGCGCATGTCGAGGATCGCCGTCGCCTGGGTGTCGGTCAGCGAGAAGGTCGCCATCAGCGCCTCCTTCGGCTTGTCCTCCTCCCGCACGATGCGGATCACCTCGTCGAGGTTCAGGTAGACGATCAGGTAACCGTCGAGGATCTCGAGCCGCCGGGCGATCGCCGCCAGCCGATGCTCCGTCCGGCGCACCAGCACGACGTGGCGGTGATCCAGCCAGGACCGCAGCACCTCCTTCAGCCCCATCACCCGGGGCGTCCGGTCGGCGTCGAGCACGTTCATGTTCAGCGAGAAGCGCGTCTCGAGCTGGGTCGCGCGGAACAGCGTCTCCATCAGCACGCCGGGATCGACGGTGCGCGCCTTCGGCTCCAGCACCAGGCGGACCACGTCGGTGCTCTCGTCGCGGACATCGCCGAGGAGGGGAAGCTTCTTCTCCTCCATCAGTTGCGCGATCTGCTCGATCAGCTTGGCCTTGGCGACCTGGTAGGGGATCTCGGTGACCACGACCTGCCAGGTGCCGTTCTTGAGCTTTTCGACCTCCCACTTCGCGCGCAGCCGGAAGCCGCCGCGGCCGGTCTCGTAGGCCTCGCGGATGCTTTCGGGGGGCTCGACCAGGATGCCGCCCGTCGGGAAATCCGGGCCGGGCAGGTGCTTGAGCAGGTCGTCGGTGGTGGC
>JAIYAI010000627.1 GCA_027489135.1 Acetobacteraceae bacterium | reverse complement strand
CCGTCGAGGTCGTCCGCGCCCGGGCCGCCGCGCAGCGTATCGTCGCCGGCTTCGCCTTCGAGCCGATCATTGCCGGTGCCACCGACCAGCAGGTCGTTGCCGCGCGCCGCCTCGATCCGGGCGGTGCCGCCGCCGCGCCAGACGGTATCGGCGCCGTCTCGCGCCGCAATGCGGTCATCCGCGCCGAGGGCGAGGATCAGGTCGACCCCTGCGGTGCCACCGAGGTTGTTCTCCCCGGCCGTGCCCAGGATGGCCCCGGCCGGCGCCGTCAGGGTCAGTGTCGCCTCGCCGGCATCCGTGCGGCCCGTCGCGTCGCGTAGCGTATAGGTGAAGCGGTCGGGCCCGGTCTGGCCGTCGAGGTTGCGGTAGGTGAAGGACCCGTCCGCGGCGATCTCCACCCAGCCCCCGCGCGCCGTCAGGAAACGTGCCGACAGGACCGAGAGCGTGTCGCCATCGGCGTCGCCGTCGGCACCGCGGCCGTTGTCCGCCAGGAGATTGCCGGTGATCACGCCGGTGGCGCTGCCGGCGAAGACATCGTCGCGCGCGATCGGCGCGTCCGGCACCGGCGTCACCGCGATCTCGACCCGGCCGCGGGCGATGCCGCCGAAGCCGTCCGCCACGCGATAGGTGAAGCTGTCGGCGCCGCTGCCATCGGCAGGCGGGGTGTAGGCGAAGTCGCCATCCGCCGTGATGACGACGCGGCCGCCGAGCGCCGTGGCGAAGCTGCCCGCGCGCACCGTCAGCGCGTCGCCATTGCCATCGCTGTCGGCGCCGAAGCCGTTGTCGGCCAGGAGGTTGCCGCTGACCGGCGTGTCCTCCGCTGTGCTGAAGCGGTCCTTCCGCGCGACGGGAGCGAGGTTGGGGCCGACGGCGAATTCGATCCGTCCCGCGCTCTCCGCACCAAGCGCGTCGCGCAGCGCGTAGGCGACGCCGTCCGTCCCGAGGAAGCCGGTGAGAGGCCTGTAGGTGAAGCTGCCATCGGCGGCGACGACCAGCCTGCCGCCGGCCTCCGTGGTGAAGCGCCCGGCGACCACCGACAGCGCGTCGCCATCCGGGTCGGCATCGGCGCCGAAGCCATTGTCTGCCAGCAGGTTGCCGCTGGTAACGCGTCCGGCCACGGCGACCAGGCTGTCCAGCGCGGCGACCGGCGCGGCATTGGCCGCCGCGGCGAGGTCGAGCGTGCTGCCATCGGCCAGTTCCAGGGTCTCGATCCGCCCGCCCGTGCCGCCGAACTGGCCGAGGACCAGCACGCCGTCGGCGGGATCGGCGCTGCGGACGATGCGGAGGTCGCTGCCCTCCCGCGCGATGGTCAGGTCCGCCAGCAGCGCATCGGCGAAGCGGATGCGGTCCGTGGTGCCGCCGGCATCGGCGATGCGGTCGAGGCCCTCGCCGGCGCCATGGTGGTAGGTGTCGCCATCGGCGCCGCCGGCCAGGCTGTCGTCGCCGGCCATGCCGTGCAGCGCATCCGCGCCCGCCCCGCCGGCGATGCTGTCCGCGCCGTCGCCGCCGAAGGCGCGGTCGTCGCCGGCGCCGGCCGCGATGCTGTCGTCGCCCGCGCCGCCGGCCAGCAGGTCGCGCCCGGCGCCGCCGAGCAGAAGGTCGTCGCCGTCGCGGCCGTCCAGCACCCGGGGCTGGGTCGCGGCGGAGGCGTCCAGCGTCTCCCCCGCCGCCGTGCCGGCGAGGAGGAAGGGCAGCCAGATGTTCTGCCCGGTCAGGGTGATGGGCGGCAGCGTAGCGGCCTGGATGATGTCGAGGCCGGCGGCGAGGCGCCCGCTCGCGTCCACGCCATAGGCATCGACCACGCGGACAAGCTGCGTCAGGCCGAGAAAGCCGGTCACCAGCAGGTCGTCGCCGTCGAAGCGGATGGAGAGCCAGGTGGCGGCGAAGCCCTCGTTCAGGACCAGGCGGTCCTGCAGGTCGGTCGCGGAGATCGCCTCGTGGATCTCGGCATTGCCCTCGAAATAGGCCCAGATGATCGGGGTGGAGTAGATCGGGTAGGTGACGGGGAAGGGCACCACGTAGGTGTCGTTGCCTGTGCCGCCGTAGAGCGCGTCCGGCGTCACGTCGAAGAGGCGCGAGCTGCTGGTCAGCGTGTCGTCGCCGCCGAGGCCGTCGAGCGTGCTGGCCCAGCCAGGGCTGGCAAGGTTGTCGTTCCCCTCCGTGCCCGTGATCGTCGGCATGCTGCACTCCCCCTCTGCTGCGTTGGGCCATGGCGTTGCATGGCCGGCCCCGGTCGGGTGCAGACTAGGATCGGGAATGGGGCGGACGTCAACCGCGCCTGAAGCGTTTCAAGCACCTGATTTCATTGGCGTTCATCCTCCGCACCCAGGCTCGGGTGCAGTCACCCCGGATTGGGGGATTTCGCCAATTTCAGGGGGTCGCGATATGTCGGGTTCAGATCCCGGCGTCGGCCGGCACCACCACCTGGCCGTCGATGATGCGCACCGGCACACTCTCCAGCGCCTCGCCGATGCAGGGGCCGGTCACGCAGACCCCGTCCTCGATGCGGAAGCGCGCGCCATGCGCGGAACAGATGATCGTCTGCTTCTTCGAATCGAGGAACCGGTGCGGCAGCATCTCGAGCGGCAGGCCGACATGCGGGCAGGAGTTCACGTAGACCAGCACCCGACCCTCCCGCTTCACCGCGAAGAGGCCGGTGAAGCCGCCGGGGGCGGCGGAGAAGCCGCGCGCCTCGCCTTCCGGGATGTCGTCGACGCGGCAGAGCACGCGATCGGACGTCGTCACCTCAGTCGTCATCGGCCAGTCCGAGCCTCTCGTGCCAATCCGCGATGCTTTCCCGCGGGTAGTCGCGGTGTTTCCTGTCCCCGGGGCCGATGGCAGGCGTCACCCAGGACGCCTTCGACCCCAGCATGATGTGCGTCGTCTCGGGCGGTTCCGGCAAGGGCGTATCGATCGCCGAGGCGAAGGGATGCACGAGGTCGGGCCAGCGCGGGTCCCACAGCCACAGCGCACTGCCGCAGGCGCCGCAGAAATGCCGGCGCGCGGGGCTGCGCGTGGCCCGCGCCGCGCCGGGGTCCTTCATCCGCGCCTGATAGATGCGCAGATGCGCCCGGCCCGTCACCTTCAGCGTCGCGGCATCCCCGCCGAGGTTGATGGCGTAGCCGCCACCGCCCTGGGTCTTGCGGCAGATCGAGCAGTAGCAGCGCTGGTAGGGCACGGGATGCGTGGAGCGCAGCCGGAACCGGACCTTGCCGCAATGGCAGGAACCCTGGAGGTGCATCGGGCCGCCCCTGGTGGTGTCAGGCCTTCCCCTTCACCCCGCCCATCTTGCACAGCAAGGCCCAGTGCTCCGCCGTGATCGACATCACGGAAAGCCGGGACTGCCGGATCAGCGCGATCTCGGCGAGCGCGGTCGTCTCCTTGATGGTCGCGAGGCTGACCGGCTTCGGCACCGGCCCCACCGTCTTCATGTCGACGCAGACCCAGCGGCCGGTCTCGTCCGTCGGGTCGGGGTAGGCGGTGCGGGCGACCTCGACGATGCCGACGATCTCCTTGCCGATGTTGGAATGGTAGAAGAAGGCGCGGTCGCCCTTCTGCATGGCCTTGAGGTTGTTGGCGGCCTGGGCGTTGCGCACGCCGGTCCAGGGCTCCACCCCGTTCGCCACCTGCTGGTCCCAGGAGAACGCATCCGGTTCGCTCTTCACCAGCCAGTACGCACGCGCCATGGGGCCCCCCTTCGCGGAGCGTGATCGCCGGAGGTGGAATCACCGGAGGCGCGAATCACGCGACCATCTCAATAGCTGGACCATGATCCCCGCGCATGTGAGCGGGGATCATGGTCGGGGATACGCCCGACAGGCGACTCCCCTGACATGCCGAATTGACACCCCCATCGTTAACCGACCCGGACGGTGCTTCAACAAGTCGCGCACAGGCCCTAGGTTGGCGGGGTGAACGACGCCAGCACCAGTGCCCTGCAGACCGGGGCAGAAACCCGGCCACGGGGAGGGACCAACCTCCACCGCTTCGCCAATCCCGGGCGTTTCCTGCGCCTGTCGGGCCGCGTGCTGCCCTGGCTGACCGGGGCGGCGCTGCTGGTGCTGGGCATCGGGCTGCCCTGGGCGCTGTTCTTCTCCCCGGCCGACTGGCAGCAGGGGGAGACGGTGCGCCTGCTGTACATCCACGTCCCGATGGCCTGGCTGGCCATGGGCGGCTATGCGGGGCTCGCCATCGCCTCGGCCATGGCGCTGATCTGGCGGCACCCGCTGGCGGATCTTGCCTGCCGGGAGCTGTCGCCGGTGGGTGCGGCGGTTACCGCGCTCTGCCTCGCCACCGGCAGCCTCTGGGGCAAGCCGATGTGGGGTACCTGGTGGGTCTGGGATGCGCGGCTGACCAGCGTGCTGGTGCTGTTCTTCCTCTGGCTCGGCCACGCCGCGCTGGTGCGCGCCTTCGACGACGCGGAGCGCGGCGCGCGCATGGGCGCGATCCTGGCGCTGATCGGCGCGGTGAACCT
>JAIYAI010000734.1 GCA_027489135.1 Acetobacteraceae bacterium | reverse complement strand
TGGTGATCGGCATCTTCGACTTCTTCACAACGCTGCGCTCGGCGCTCGGCGACCCGAACTGGCTCGGCTTCCCGACTGAGGCCTATGTCTATGCGGCGGCGGTCTACTTCGTGCTGTGCTTCGGCATGAGCCAATGGTCGCAGCGGCTGGAGCGGGACCTGCGGCCGGAGGGGGCGCGGTAGGGGGCGCCCTCACACATCCGCCGCATGCCGCGCCAGCGCCGCCGCGTCCCATTCCAGGCCCAGCCCCGGCCGCGCCGGCACCTCGGCCATGCCGTCCCGCACCACCAGGGGCTCCCGCAGCAGCGGCCCCGCCACGTCGAGGTGCTCCAGCAGGTGCGCGGTCGGCGTCGCCGGCAGAAGCTGCGCGCTCGCCTCGATGAAGATGTGGGACGACATCGGCACCCGCTTCGCCGCGGCGATGTCGGCCGCCTGCAGCCAGCCCGTCACGCCGCCGATCTTCATCGCATCCGGCATGCAGAGATCGACGGCCCCGGCGTCCAGCGCCCGCGCCATGCCCTTCGGCCCCCACCAGTTCTCGCCGCCCTGCACCGGCACGCGCAGCGCGCCGCGCAGCGTGGCGAGGCCGGCATCGTCGTCGACCGGCAGCGGCTCCTCCAGCCAGCGCACGTCGAGGTCCTGCAGCGCCAAGCCCCGCCGCTCCGCCTCCGGCCGCGTCAGCGCCTGATTGTAGTCCACCAGGATCTCCACCCCGTCGCCGACCGCGCCGCGCACCGCGCGCACCGTCTCCAGGTCGTCCTCCAGCCGGGGATGCCCGATCTTGAACTTCACGGCCCGTGCGCCGAGCGTCGCCACCGCCTGCCCGGCCTCCTCCGCCAGCATCGCCGGGCCCCACCCACGGAGGGAGGCATAGATCGGCACCGGCCGCGGCTCCGCCCCAAGCAGCGCGCAAAGGGGTTGCCCCGCCGCCCGCCCCAGCACGTCCCACAAGGCCATGTCGAGGGCAGAGAGCGCGATCTGCACCAGCCCCTCCGTGCCCAGGATGCGGTAGGCGTTATGCAACTCGGCCCAGAGCGTCCGCGGCGCCACCGCCCGCCCGACCAGCACCGCGCCGATGTTGCGCACCAGCGCCGCGGTCGGGCCGAGCGCCGCCGGGGTGTAGGGGAAGACATAGGCGTTGCCTGTCACCCCCTCCTTCGTGCGCACCTCCGCGATCACCAGCGGGGCGCGCGGGATCACGTTCAGGCTGTTGCGCAGCGGCGGGTCGAGAGGCGCATCCACCGCGCGCGCCGTCACCGCCTCGATGGTCAATGTCCCGCTCATGCTGCGATCCCTCCCGCGCGGCGCATGCTGGCGCAGCGGGGCGACCCGCGCCACCGCAGGGCTGGCGGCTGCCGCCCCCGCTGCTGTATTCACCCCGCGCGGAGGTTCCCATGCATCGCGCTGCCGTCACGGCTTTCCTGCTCCTCGCCCCGGCGGGCGCGGCCCATGCCCAGGCCGTCGGCGTCCCGCCGATCGAGCAGGAGCCCCGCCCCGGCGTGGTGCAGCAGCGCGAACAGGCGCTCGGCGTCGTCCCCTCGCAACGGCAGGAGCGCCGGCAGGGGCAGGAGGTCGACCGCCTCTACCAGGACCTCACCGGCCAGAACCCGGCCTCCACCGCCCCCGCGCCCATGCCGCCGCCGCTGGCGACGCCGCAGCAGGACGCGCGCGGCACCGACCAGATCTACCAGCAGCTCATGGGGCAGAGCCCAAACGCGCCGACGCGCGGCCCGCTGCCGCAGATGGGCCCGCCGCTCTCCTCCCAGGCCGGGTCGGTGGATCAGCTTTACCGCGACATGACCGGGCAGAACCCCAACGCCACGCGCTGATCGCTACCGGTCCGTCGGGTTCGGCACCGCTACCCCGCGACCGCCCTCGGCCAGGCCGAAGACCCCACGCAGGAAGCCAGGCGTCAGCGCTGCCAACGGGTTGACCGTGACCGTCGGATCGGCGCTCGGCCCGCGCAGCCGGTAGGTCGCGGCGAAGACGCCGCCGCCGCGCTCCGGGCTGAACAGCCGGCCCAGGAGCGGGATGTTGCCCAGCAGCTGGTTGAAGAAATAGGCCGGCACCACCGTGCCCTCGACATCCAGCATGCGCTCGCGCCGCAGCATCTGCCCCTTCGCCGTCAGGCCGAGCGAGGCGGAGAAGGCGCGCGCCTCCTCCAGCACCAGCGCCTCGGATGTCAGCCGGAAGGGCGCGACCAGCTTCGTGAAGACCAGCCCGTTGCCGCCCTGCATCGCCTCCAGCACGCCATAGAGCGTCATCGCCTGCAGCAGCTTGCCGAGGCCCGGGGCGTTGCGCACCACGAAGCCGTCCAGCTCCGCCGTGCCCGCCAGCGGCGCCCCGGCCCGCAGCTCCCGGTAGCTGCCATGCACCACCAGCCGCCCGCCGGAGATGGAATCCGAGAGGTCGAGCGCGTGGAGCAGCGCGCCGCCATCGGCAGCGGTCAGCGCCAGCACGCGCTCCGCCCCGCGCGGCGTGAGCGTCATGTCGAAGGCACCCTCGGGGCCGGTCCGGCCAGTGATACGC
>JAIYAI010000340.1 GCA_027489135.1 Acetobacteraceae bacterium | reverse complement strand
GCCTGCGCCATGCTGGCGTCCGGCGGCTGCCGCGACGTCGCCCTCGGCCCCGCCCTGACCATGCCGCCGGAGAGCACCGGCCTCCGCCTCGTGCTCTCGGCCGAGGATCGCGGCCTCGGCCTCGGCCCCGTGGATGCGCTGGTGAACGACCGCATCGCGGCCCGCGGCACGCCGCCGACCCTGAAGGGGGCGGCCCCCGTGACTCGCGGCGCCACCAGCGAGGTGGTGCTGGAGGTGCCGCTCGACCCAGGGCCGAACCGGATCAACACCCGCCTCTACGCCGAGGACCGCGTGCTCTTCGCCGAGGGGCCGAGCTACGAACTGCGCCGCGAGGGCGAGCGCGCGCCGCCGGCCGACACGGGGCGCCTGCTGGTGCTGGCCGTCGGCGTCGACAAGTATGCCAACCGCGACCTGACGCTGCGCTTCGCGGTGGCCGATGCGCGCACCGTCGCCGACACGCTGCGCCGCGCTGGTCGGGGCCTGTTCCGCGAGGTCTCCGTCACCCTGCTGGTCGATGCCGAAGCGACGCGGGAGGGAATCCTCAAGGCGCTGGCCGAGATCGCCGAGAAGGCGCGGCCCGAGGACACCTTCGTGCTCTACCTCGCCGGCCACGGCCTCCGGACGGAGCCGGACCGGCGCTTCCTGTTCCTGCCATCGGATGTCTCCGACGTCTCCTCCATGCGGGCGGTGCGGGCGCAGGCGCTGGAGGAGGATGCGCTGGTCTCCGCCATCGCCCGCATCCGGGCGCGCGACGGGTTCCTCTTCGTCGACACCTGCCACGCCGGGCAGATCACCGTCGACAGCCTGGCCGCCATCGGCAACGAGACGGGGCGCTTCCTGCTCGCCGCCTCGACCTCGGTGCAGGAGGCGCTCGACAGCTACGACGACCGCAACGGCGTCTTCGCCTATGCGGTGCGGGAAGGCATGCGCGGCCGCGCGGCGATGGACGGGGAAGGGCGGGTCAGCGCCCTCGCGCTCGGGGAATACGTGACGCGACGGGTGCCGCAGCTTGCCGCGGAGAAGCAGCACCGCCAGGACGCGGTGTTCCGCACGGCGCAGCGCGACCTGCGCGGCTTCCCGATCGGCATGGGCGGGGATCGCTGACTGTCCCTGTCCGGCAAGGCCATGTCTTTCCGGGCCGACACAATTGTGAGACACTGGTGTCGCGTTTGGGCAACGGGGGCGGCAGGAGCAGGGGTGACGGTGAACCCGAGGCGCGCGATGCGGTCAGCGCTCTGGGCGGCTGCGATCGCGCTGCCGCACGGCGGCACCGCGCTTGCCCAGATCCCGGCGGTGCCGCTGGCCCGTCCCCCCGTCCCGCAATTCGAGGGTCTCCCGGCGCAGCGCAACCCGGTGGAGCTGAACGCCCCGCGCCCACCGGTGCGCCTGCAGCCCGAGCTCCAGCCGCCACCGCTGGCGGCGCAGACCGGGCCCGGCGCCGCTGCGATGGTGCGCGTCGACCGGGTCTCCATCACCGGCAACGAATCCATTCCGACGCCGGAGCTGGCCGAGGCGGTGCGCGGCCTGACCGGGGAGGTTGCGCTCGGCCGGATCGAGGACGCGCGGCTTGCCATCCTGCGCGCCTATCGCGACCGCGGCTATGTCTTCGCTGCCGTCGATGCCGGACTGACGCGGCGTCCCGACGGCGGGATCGACGTCGTCTTCGGCGTGGTCGAGGGCTATGTCGCCGAGGTGAAGCTCGAGGGCGATATCGGCCCCGCCGGCACCCAGGTGCTGCGCTTCCTCGAGCGCGTCGTTGGCGTGAAGCCGGCCAGCACCCATGACCTCGAACGCGCGCTGCTGCTGGCCGGCGACGTCCCCGGCGTGACCGTGCGCGGCACGCTGCGCCCGCTGCAGAGCGAGCCCGGCGCGCTGCAACTCATCGCCCAGGTCGAGCGCCGGGCGGTCAGCGGCTTCGTCAACGTCGACAATCGCGGCTTCCGCGAGGTCGGGCCCTGGGAATGGCTGGCCGTCGCCGGCATCAACAGCGTCACCGAATACGGCGAGCGGACGGAGATCTCCTATTTCGGCGCGCAGCAGAGCTCGCAATGGTTCCTGCAGGGGGCGGTGGAGGGCTTCGTCGGCGGGTCGGGCCTGAAGCTGCGGCTCTATGCCGGCACCGGCGAGACGCGGCCGACCGGCACGCTGGGGCAGATCGGCTACTTCGGCATCACGACCGTCGCCGGCGTCGCGGCCAGCTACCCGATCATCCGCAGCCGGTCGATGAACCTCACCGCCACGGCCAATCTCGATGCCTATGACGGGGAGATCCAGACCGGCGTCGTCTCCCGCACCCGGGCAAGCTTCGACCAGGTGCGGACGGCGCGCGCCGCGCTCGACCTGCAATATCTTGAATCGCGGCTGATTCCCTTCCTGCCGGCGGCGACCAACACCGGGTCGGTGCGGGTGCATCAGGGACTGACCTGGTTCGGCGCCTCCAGCAACGGCGACCCGATCACCGGCCGCAGCGGCAACGAGAATTTCGGCTTCTTCAAGCTGAACGGCGAGGTCAGCCGAAACCAGCCGCTCTTCTCGCCCTTCGAGGGGGGCATGCTGGCGCTGCAGGGCCTGTTCATCGGGCAGTGGACGCGCGACATCCTGCCGTTGTCCGAGAAATGCTACCTCGGCGGCGCACGCATCGGCCGCGGCTACTACGCGGGCCAGGTCACGGGCGACATCTGCTACGGCTATGCCGTCGAACTGCAACTGGACACCGCCTACGAGGCGCCCTTCACCCCGGCCTGGGGCAGCAACCGTTTCACCTCGCAGTTCTATCTCTTCCGCGACTTCGCGCAGGCCGTGCAGAACCTGCAGCAGGACCCGGATCGGCGCCTCTCCTCCTGGGGCGGCGGCGTGCGGACCGTGATCAGCGAGACCGTCCAGTTCGATATCGAGGGCGTGCACCGCATCGTCACCAACCCCGACGGGGCCGCGGCCCAGCCGCTGCGGGGCACGGGCGTGTTCTTCCGATCCCTCGTACGGTTCTGATTGGGATCGAACCGATCCTGCACGCTTCGCGCGATCTTCGGCCCGAGGGGGCGCCCGCGTCGTGCCGCACAGGCCGCGCCACACGCCCGGGTTGCGGGTGCGCGCGCAGCGTGCAGCGGAATTCCGGGCGGATACCCCACCTGGGCGTGGCGTATGCTCGTCGCCGTGTCGTATGTAAGCGCACGGGAAGGTGAACCGGTCTCGCTGCGGCGATGGGTCGGACGAGCATGACTGCGCGCGGTCCGGGCAGACGCCACGCTCCCGGGTCGCATGCAGGCCTTGATGGGCGTCTCCGGCGCTGCCGGCGTGCCCTGGACGAGACGGGCCGGGGTGCAACCCGGCCGCGGGAGAGTGGCCGATGGCCGAGCGTGGTCAGGGGAAGCGACGGGGCACGCCGCGCGCGGTGCCGCCGGTTCGTCATGGCTGGGCGCGAACCGCGCCGCGCCGCGTTCTGCCCGGCGTCCTGCACGCCACCGCCATGCGCCTCGGCCTGCTCTGCAGCACGGCGCTTCTGCCGACCGCCGCGCAGGCGCAACTGGCCCCGAACGCCCGTCCCAGCGGCGGCGCCGTCGTCGCCGGCAGCGCCGGCATCGCCCAGGGCGCGGCCCGGACCACCGTCACCCAGACCAGCCAGCGCGCGGCGGTGGAGTGGCAGCAGTTCAACGTCGGGTCGCAGCACAGCGTCCAGTTCGTCCAGCCCAATGCCCAGGCCGCCACGCTGAACCGCGTCGTCGGCCCCGATCCCTCCGTCATCGCCGGGCGGATCACGGCCACCACGCCGCAGGGTGGCACCGGCGGCATGGTCGCCATCGTCAACCAGTCCGGCGTGGTCTTCGCCAATGGCAGCCAGGTCAGCGTCGGCAGCCTGATCGCCAGCGCGGCGAACATTACCAACCAGAACTTCATGGCCGGCCGGATGGTCTTCGACGGCCCGGCGCGACCCGGCGCCCGCGTCGAGAACCACGGCACCATCACCGTCGCCGATCGCGGCCTTGCCGCGCTGGTCGGGCCGCGCGTCGGCAATTCCGGCCTGATCCAGGGCCGCCTCGCGCGCGTGGCGCTGCAGGGGGGCGCGGAGGCCTACAGCCTCGACCTCGCCGGCGACGGCATGCTCTCGATCGATGTGACGCGAGCGGTGCGCGGCAGCACCAACGGCGTCGCGCTGGCGACCAACAGCGGCGTCATCGAGGCGCCGGGCGGCAACGTGCTCATCTCGGCGCATGCCGCTTCGGGTCTGGTCGAGGACCTTGTCCGCAACACCGGCCGCATCAGCGCCAACACGGCGGGCGGGCGCCCCGGCCAGGTCGCGCTGCGCGCCACTGGCGGCAATGTCCGGATCGAGGGCACGGTGGAGGCGCGCGGCGCTGCGCCGGGCCAGGCGGGCGGTCGCATCCAGGCCGAGGCCGTGGGCGGCGCGGTCACCGTTGCTGCCGGTGCGCGGGTCAGCGCCTCCGGTGACGCCGCGGGCGGCACGGTGCAGATCGGTGGCCGGACGACGCGGGAGGCACGGGTCGAGGGCCGCGTGACGGCACGCAGCCGCACCGGCCGTGGCGGCCAGGTCGCGGTGCAGGCGGCGGAGGCGGTGACGCTGGCGGGTGGGGCGAGCGTCGACGTCTCGGGCGCCGCGGGCGGCGGCACCGCGCTGATCGGCACGGAGGGAATCGGTCGCGCCCAGGTGATGGCCGCGCGCACCACCATCGGGCAGGGCGCCACGGTGCGGGCGGATGCCACGGGCAGCGGCGCCGGCGGCACCATCGCGGTGAACAGCGCGACCATGACCGAGATGCGCGGGACGCTGTCCGCGCGCGGCGGCACGGCCGGCGGCGATGGCGGCTTCGTCGAGGTGTCGACGCTTGGCGGCATCGTCTTCCCCGACATGCTGGCCCAGGTCGACGTGGCCGCACCGGCGGGGCGGGCGGGCACGCTGCTGCTCGATCCCGACACGATCAACATCGGCGCCGCAGGCAGCGCCGTCTCCGGCAATGTGAGCGCGGGGCAGAACCCGACGACGCTGAACCTCACCGCCGCCAGCGTCGGCACCTTCTCCGGCAACCTGGTGCTGGAGGCGCTGCACCGCATCAACGTCGACCAGCAGGTCAACCGCAGCGGCGGGTCGCTGACGCTCTCGGTGACCGGGGCCTCGGCGGTGGGCGACGGCATCGTCGTCGCCGCCGGCGCCGGCATCGCGGTGACGGGCGGCAACCGCTTCCTGACGCTGACCTCGGCGAATGGCGGGACGGCGGCGGGGACGATCACCATCGCCGGCGCGCTCTCGACGGCGGGGGCGAATGCCGACCTGACCATCCGGGCCGCCAGTGTCTCGACCAGCGGCGCCGGGACCCTCTCCGCCGGGCGCAACCTCGGGGTGACGGCGACGGGCGCGGCCGGGATCACGCTCGGCGCCAGCGCCTCGGCCGCGGCCTCGGGCACCGCCACCCTCACCGCCGACGCCATCGCCGTCACGGCTGGCACCGTCACGGCCGGCACCGTCATCCTCGCCGCGTCCGGCGCCGACACGGCCGTCTCGCTCGGCGGCGCGGCGGCGCCGGGGCAGCTGACCCTCGGCAGCGCGACGCTCACGGCCATCGACACGCCGGTGCTGGCGATCCGCGCGACCGGCACGGGCGGGGTCCGCGTGGAGGCGCCGGTGGACCGCGGGTTGCGGACGCTCGACCTCGAGGGCGCCAGCGTCGTCCAGGATGCCGCGGCGCCCATCACCGCCGGCGCGTTGCGGGCGGTTGCCACGACCGGCGCCGTTTCCCTCGATGCCGCGCCCGCGACGCCGAACGTCATCGGCGTGGTCGGCGGCTGGGGCGAGGCGGGCTTCTCCGTCACCAACGGCCAGGCGCTCGAGATCGGCACGGTGCGCGGCAGCACCGGCGTCGGCGCGGGTGGCCCGGCGACGATCGCCCTCCGCGTCACCAATGGCGACCTGACGCAGACCGCGCCGATCACCGGCAATGTGCGGCTGCTTGCGGTCGCGGATGCGGGCGACGTCGCCCTCGGCCTGACCGGGAACGAGGTGCGCCGCGCCGCCGGCGCCGCGACCGGCAGCTTCGCCCTGACATCCAACCAGGCGCTCGAGATCGCCACCGTCGCCGGCAGCACCGGCATCCTGCTCGGGGCCGGGGGTAGGCTCGACCTGCGGGCGACCCAGGGCGACCTCACCAGCGCCGTCGCCCTCGTCGCCACCGAATTGCGCGCGACGGCGGATGTCGGCAGCGTCCGGCTCGCCAGCGTCTCCAACTCCGTCGGCACCCTGGCCGGCACCGCCGGCGATGCCCTCGAGTTCCTCAACGGTCCGGCGCTGAAGGTGGGCACGGTGCTCGGCACCGCCGGCATCACCGCCGGTGCGGGGGGTGTCTCGCTCGCCGCCGATGGCGGCATCGAGATCCTCGCGGGTGGGCCGGTGACCGCGGCGAACGGCGCGACCATCGCGCTGCGGGCCGACGACATGATCATCGGCGCGCGCATCGCCGCGCCCGGCGGGACGATCAGCCTCGCCACCAATACCGCCGGGACCGGCGCCGTGCTCGGCGGCGCCGGGGCGGGGGCGGGCCTTGTCATCGACAGCGCGGAGCTTGCGCTGCTCGGCGGCAGCGGCGCCACCGGCAGCGACGTGGCGGCGGCGCGGCTGCAGGTGACGGCGAGCGGGGGCATCTCGCTCGCGGACGGCGTGGCGCTGCGTGGTCGCTTCGGCACCCTTTCCCTGGAGACCACGGGCGGCGTCACGCAGCCCGGCAACGGCCTCGACGTGGCCCGGCTCGTCGTCCGCGCCGCCACGGGCGTCGAGGTCGCGAACGCGGCCGCGAGCAACCGAATCGACGAGGTCGCGGTCGCCCTGACGGGCGCCGGCGCCGTGTCCGTGCGGTCGATGGATGCCGCGACGCTGACGGTGGTGGCGGATGCCGACAGCGGCATCACCGGCATCGGCGGCACGGTGCCGCCGACGACGGTCACGCTGACCGGCGCGGCGCTGGCGCTGGATGCCGCGGTGGCGGGCGGGACCGTCACCCTGGCGGCGACCGGCGCGATCACCCAGGGCGCCAGCGGCACCGTCACCGCGGCGCTCCTCACGGTGCAGGGGCCGGGCGGCGCGGGGACGGCGGCGGGGTCGGTCCGGCTCGACCAGCCCGGCAATGCCATCGACAGCCTCGGTGCCGCGCGCGCGAGCGGGGATGTCGTCCTGCGCTCGGACGGCGCGACCTTCGGCATGGTCGATACGGTCCGCTCCGACACCGGCAGCGTCACGCTGCAGAACGGCAGGGCCGACGGCATCCTCTCGCTGACCGCCGGTGAGGCCCAGGCGCCAACGGGCACCGTCGCGCTGATCGCCGATGCCTTCAATTTCGGTGGGGTCGGTGCCAGGGCCCGGGGGCAGACCGTCGCCATCGGCCCGACCAGCGCCCACGACGTGCTGGTGGACGGGGCGCCGACAGTGGGTTCCCTGGTGCTCGACGCCGCGGTCTTCGCCCGGCTGGCGCCGACGAGGCGGCTCACGCTCGGCGGCGGCGGGACGCGCGACGTTGTCTTCCGCGCCGCGCGCGACTTCACGCTGATCGCGCCCGAACTTGGCGTGCAGGCGGGGCGCTCGGTGACGCAGACCACGAGTGGGCTGGTGGCCGGGTGGCTTCAGGTCGCCGCGGGCGGCAGCGATCCGGCAGGGAGCGTCGCGCTGGACCTGGCGGGTCTGCCAGGCAATGCGGTGACGCGGTTCGGCGCGACGACCGGGGCCAACGGCACGGTGGCCTTCCGCGCCGGCGGGTTCGAGGTGACCGGCATCAGCGCGGGCGGCACGATCGGGCTGACCGCGACCTCGGGCAGCATCACCCAGACCGGCGCGATCAGCGGTGGGATGCTGATGGCACGGGCGGATGCCGTGGGCGGGAGCGTGGTGCTCGACAGCGCGACGAATGCGGTCACCGGCGTCACGGGCAGCGCGAACCAGGTCTTCGCGCTGCGGAACGCTGCGGGGCTGGCGGTGGCCGGCGCTTCCGGCAGCACGGTGAGGCTGCGGGCGGAAACCCTCGACATCACGCAGACAGCGGCGATCGTGGCGGGGACGCTCGTGGTGACGGCCGATGCCGGCCAGGTCGCCCTCGCCGGGCTGGCGAATTCGGCGGGCAGCGTCGGCGGCACGGCGGGCACCAGTTTCGGCTTCCGCAACGGCGGCGGCTTCGATGTCACGGGGATCACCGCCGGCACGACGGTCGGGCTGACCGCTGACACGGGCAGCATCACGCAGACCGGGTCGATCAACGGCACGGTGCTGAGTGTCACCGCGACGGGCGGATCGGTGAACCTCGGAACGCAGGCGAATGCGCTGAGCAGCGTCGGCGGTACGTCGGGGGGCAGCTTCGGGTTCCGCAACGGCGGTGGCTTCGATGTGATCGGGATCGGGGCGGGGACGACGGTCGGGCTGATGTCCGACACGGGCAGCATCACGCAGAGCGGGGTGATCAGCGGCACCGCGCTCAGCGTCACCGCGACGGGCGGATCGGTGAACCTCGGCACGCAGGCGAATGCGCTGAGCAGCGTCGGCGGTACGTCGGGCACCAGCTTCGCGTACCGCGGCACCAGTGGCTTCGATGTGACCGGCGTCGGGGCGGGGACGACGGTCGGGCTGACGTCGGACACGGGCAGCATCACGCAGAGCGGGGCGATCAGCGGCACGG
>JAIYAI010000608.1 GCA_027489135.1 Acetobacteraceae bacterium | reverse complement strand
GGCGGATATCCGCCCCGTTCCCCTCGACTGGACCGGCTTCCTGGCACTGTCGATCTGCATCGCCTGCATCCAGCTCGTCCTCTCCCGCGGCCAGCGGCTCGACTGGTACGAGAGCCCGGAGATCATCGCGGAGACGCTGATCGCGGCGCTGGCGTTCTTCGTCTTCCTCGTGCACAGCCTGACGGCGGAGAAGCCCTTCCTGGACCTGCGCCTGCTGCGCGACCGCAACTATGCCCTCGGGCTGCTGCTGGTCTTCATCTACGGGATGGTCAACTTCACCCCGATCGTGCTGCTGCCGACCCTGCTGCAGGCCTATGCCGGGTATCCGGACAGCATCATCGGGCTGATCGTCGGCTACCGGGGCATCGGGGGCACCATCGGCTTCGGCCTGACGCTGGTGATCGGCCGCTGGGACCCGCGGATCGGCATGACCATGGGCTTCGGGCTGATGGCGGGGACGGGGCTCTGGCTGATGACGCTCGACCTCAACGTCAACCTGGATCTCCTGCTGGCGATCTCGACCGTGCAGGGGATGGCGACGGGCATCATCTGGGTGCCGCTGACGGTGCTGGCCTTCCGCACCCTCGACGGGCGCCGCCTGCCGGAGGCGATGGCGACCTTCCACCTGCTGCGCAACATCGGCTCGTCGCTGTTCATCTCCCTCAGCGTGACGGAGATCGTGCGGTCCACCACGCGCAACTACAGCCGCATGACGGAGATGCTGACGCCCTACAACCGCGCGCTGCAGATGCCGGACGTGATGGGCGGCTGGACCATGGACACGCTGCAGGGGCTCGCGCGGCTGTCGAAGGAGATCGACCGGCAGGCGGCGATGATCGGCTACGTGAACGCCTTCGGCATGTACATGGCGGCGTCGCTGGTGGCGATCGCGCTGGTGCTGCTGGCGCGGGGGCGGAAGGCGGTGGTGGCGCCGGCCTGATGACCGGAGGGCCGCACGGCCCGGAGGTCTGAATCAGGCCGCCAGACGAAGCCTGATGACCGGAGGGCCGTGAGGCCCGGGGGTCTGAATCAGGCCGCCAGATGCCTGACCCTCGCCCTTCACCCGGCCAGCCGATCGCCGCATGCTGCCGCGTACCGTCACGGGAGAAACGCCATGCCCACCTACACCTCCGACCACGTCCACCTGCGCAGCCTCGATGCGCCGAAGGCCGCCGCCTTCTACATCGACGCCCTGGGCGCGAAGGAGGTGACGCGCATGGACGTCAACGGGCGGCTGCGCATCATCCTCGATCTCGGCGGCCTGCGCGTCTTCGTCGAGCAGGTGCCCGCGGACACCCACCGCCCGCCGGCGCCGCCCTTCGTTGGCATCGAGCATATCGGTCTCGGCGTCGATGATCTCGACGCGGCGGCGGCCGATCTCGGCGCGCGCGGCATCCGCTTCGTGGATGGCCCGCGCCAGGCGCGCCCCGGTGTGCGCGTGGCCTTCTTCGACGCGCCGGACCAGGTGCGGATCGAGCTGATCGAGCGGAAGCTGTAAGCGCTACGCGCGAAGCGGAAGGGCGGGGGTCCTGATCCCCGCCCGCTCCAGCCGCGGCAGCACCTCCTGCACGAAGAAGGGGATCTCCTTCAGGTAGTCCAGGAAGGCGACCGAGGTCCCCGCCAGCCCGCGTTCCGCCATCGCCACCATCTCGGCGGCGATATCGTCCGGCGTGCCGACCAGCGGAAAGGCACCGGGATAGGCGCCGGCATAGGCGAGCCCCGTGGCGCGGTGGAAGCGGTTCTCGAAGGGCCGGGCGATGACGCCCTTGCCCTCCCCCACCGTCGCGCCGCGCTTTGCCCGGTAGTAGGCCTGGCCCTGCTCGTCGGCCATATCCTCGGCGAAGTAGTGGAAGAATTCCTCGGCCTCCCGCCGACTGGGTCGGCAGACCACATGCGCCATGGTGAAGACCGAGATCGTCCGGCCACGCGCGGCCATGTACGCGCGGATGTCCTCCACCACGCCGGGGATCTGCTCCAGCAGCGTGACGTTGGTGAACAGCACGTCCGCCGCCCGCGCCGCGAAGTCCCGCCCCTTCGGCGAGAAGCCCGCCGACATCACCGCCGGCCAGGGCCGCTGGATCGAAAGCGGGTTCGTCTCAAGCCGCTTCAGCTTGAAGAACCGCCCGTCCCAGTCGAATTCCGGCCCACCCCGCAGCAGCTTCGACCAGATCTCGAACCATTCGAGGCCATGGTCGTAGCGGAGGTCCTGGTCGATGGTGACGCCGTGGAGGTCGAACTCCTCCTGGTTCCAGCCGCAGACGATGTTGAGCCCGGCGCGCCCGCCGGTGACATGGTCGATCGTCGCCAGCGCCTTGGCGGCGAAGGCGGGCGTGACCAGCGGCACATGCACGGTGCTGAAGATGGCGATGCGTTGCGTGATGGCGCCAAGGGCCGCGCCATGCGTCAGCGTCTCGAAGGACTTGCCGTAGATCTTCGCCTGGCCCTGGTAGGCGCGCCACTTGGCGACGGGCAGGATGAACTCCAGCCCCGCCTCGTCGGCGATGCGGGTCATGGCGACGATGTCGGCCCAGTTGGCCCGCCAGCGGTCCGGCGCCAGGCTCATCGTCAGCCCGCCGTCGCAATTGGCGCTGAAGACGCCGAGCTTGAAGCGGTTCGGCCCGAAGAGGGGGTTGGTCTGCCGGTCCGTCTGCATGGGCGCCTCCCGCGTCCGGCCAGCATAGGCCGGGCGCCGGGGCTGCCTATCCCTGCAGCAGCGCCGCCGTGCGCTGGCGCAGCTCGGCGATCAGCCGCTGCGCGCCGCCGTCCCGCAGGATGGCGGTGAACTCGCTGCGCCGGCTGGCCAGCTCGCTGACCGTGCCGGCGAGGTAGAGATCCACCACCCGCCACTGCCCGCCCGCGTCGCGGAGGAGGTAGTTCACCTGCACCGGTTCCTTGCCGACGCGGTTGATCTGCGTGCGCACGAGCCGGTCGTTGTTCACCGGGCTCTCGCCCGTCACCTGGAAGCTCTGCCCGCCATAGCTGTCGAAGCGCGCGGCGTAGTTGGCGATCGACCAGTCGGAGAAGGCGGCGACCATCGCCTGCTGCTCGGCGGGCTGCATCTGCGCCCAGGCGGGGCCGACGGCGATGCGGGTCATCGCGGGCAGGTTGAAGCTGGCCTCCATCGCCGGGCGCAGCCGCGCCTCCCGCCCGCGGGGCCCAAGTGCCCGGGCGTTCTGCATCACCTCCAGCAGGGTACGCTGGAAGCCCTCGATCACCGCGACAGGGGTGGCCTGCGCCCATGCGGGGCGGGCCAGGGCGGCGAGGGGCAGGAGAAGGAGCGTGCGGCGGGATGGCATGGCGGCTTCCTGCAAGGCGGGCGGCGCGGGGTCAATCCGGCGTCTGCTGGTGCTGCACCAGGCGCCAGCCTGTCGCCGTCCGGCGCCAGGTGGAGGTGCAGAGGGCGCGCCACGGGGGTGCCTCGCCGCGCCGCGCCTCGGCCCGGTAGGCAAGCACGGCGAGGTCCTCCGTCGGCGTCGCGATGGCGCGATCGGTCATCGTGACCCGCGTCCATCGTGGCGCCTGGGCCAGGGTGGGGCGGATCGCGTCGGCGCCGACCAGCAGCCCCGGCGGCCCCGGGAAGGCCATCAGGCAGTCCGGGTCGAGCATCGCCGCCGCATCCGCCGGCGCGGCGAGCCAGAAATTCTCCTCCTGCCGCCAGATCGCGTCCTCGACCATCACATCCTCCCCGTTGGCCGGCGGCTGGATTCGGCGCGCGGTTCCGGCCACAACCCGCCGCGCCGTCAGGAGCCGGGATGACCAACGCAGCGGAGAGCACTGGGTTCGCGCCTGAGGGGTGCCGCGTGATGCTGACGGGGGCGACGGGCTTCCTCGGCTCCGCCATCGCGCGCGCGCTGGTCGCCCGCGGCCACGCCGTCAGCGCCCTGGTGCGGCAGGGGACGCCACGCGACGTGCTGGCGGGCGTGCCCGTGGATTTCGTCCCGGGCGACCTGACCGACCCCGCCTCCATCGCCCGGGCCATGGAGGGCTGTGCCGCCGCCATCCACTGCGCCGCGGACTACCGGATCTGGGTGCCGGACCCGGCGCGGATGTTCGCGGTGAACGTGGAGGGGACGCGGGCGCTGATGCGGGCGGCGCAGGCTGCGGGCCTCGTCCGCGTCGTGCACGTCTCCTCCGTCGCCACGCTCAAGCCCCGCGCGGATGGGCAGCCGGCGACGGAGGCCGATGCTGCCGCACCCGCGGAGGCCATCGGTCCCTACAAGCGCAGCAAGACCGAGGCCGAGCGTGTCGTGGAGGCGATGGTCCGCGACCAGGGCCTGCCGGCGGTGATCGTGAACCCCTCCACGCCCATCGGTCCACGCGACCGCCGCCCCACGCCCACGGGTCGCGTCATCCTGGAAGCCGCGCGCGGCAAGATGCCGGCCTATGTCGATACCGGGCTCAACCTCGTGCATGTCGACGACTGCGCCGCCGGCTGCGTCGCCGCGCTGGCGGCGGGCGCGGTGGGGGAGCGGCATATCCTCGGCGGCCAGGACGTGCCGCTCGGTGCGCTGCTGACGCATATCGCCAGCCTCTACGGCCGCGGCGCGCCGGTGCGCCTGCCCCGCGCGCCGCTCTGGCCACTCGCGCTCGGGGCGGAGGCGGTGGCGCGGGTGACGGGGCGGGAGCCGATGCTGACCCTCGACGGGCTGCGCATGGCCGGGCACCGCATGTACTTCTCGGCGGAGAAGGCGGAGCACGTGCTGGGCCACCGCGCCCGGCCCTGGCAGGAGGCGGTGGGCGACGCCATCGCCTGGTTCCGCGCCCAGGGGATGCTGCCGGCATGATGCTGGCCATCGCGCTGGCGGCGCTGGCTGCCTGGCTGGTGCTGCTGTTCGGCCGCGGCGGCTTCTGGCGGGCGCGGGACGATGACAGCAGCGCATTCTGCCTGCCCGACCCCTTCGCCTGGCCCGCGGTGACCGCCATCGTCCCGGCGCGGGACGAGGCGGAGACGATCGGCGAGACGGTGCGCAGCCTGCTGGCGCAGGACTATCCCGGGGCGTTCCGGCTGGTGGTGGTGGACGACCGCTCCACCGACGGCACCGGCGATATCGCCCGCGCCGCGGCAGCCGGCGACGAGCGCCTCACGGTCGTGACCGGGCGCGCCCGGCCGGCGGGGTGGACCGGCAAGCTCTGGGCGCTGCAGCAGGGGCTGGACTCCCTGGGGCAGGGCGGTGCCACCGCTTCGGGGCCACCCCCACCCCAAACCCCTCCCCCGCCAGCGGGGGAGGGGCTTCTGCTCTTCACCGACGCCGATATCCGCCACGCGCCGGACAGCCTGCGCATGCTGGTGCGCCGCCAGGTGGCGGAGGGTCGCGTCCTCGTCTCCCTGATGGCGCGGCTGCGCTGCGACAGCGCGGCGGAGCGCTGGCTGATCCCGGCCTTCGTCTTCTTCTTCCAGATGCTCTACCCCTTCCGCTGGTCCAACGACCCGCGCGCCCGCACCGCCGCCGCGGCCGGGGGCTGCGTGCTGCTCGACGCCGACGCCTTCGCCCGCGCCGGCGGCCTGGCGCCGATCCGCGGCGAGATCATCGACGACTGCTCCCTCGCGCGGCGCATGAAGGCCGTGGGGCCGACCTGGATCGGGCTGACGAACCGGGTGGCGTCCCTCCGTCCCTACGAGAGCGCGGCGACGATCCGCCGCATGGTCGCCCGCACGGCCTATGCGCAGCTCGGCTATCGGGTCGCGGCGCTGGTGGGGATGCTGCTGGCGCTGTCGCTGGTGTTCCTGGCGCCGCCGCTGCTGGCGATCCTCGATGCCGGCCTCGCCGGTTGGGTCGGGCTCGCCGCCTGGCTCTGCATGGTCGTCGCCTATGCGCCGATGCTGCAGCGCTTCGGCCTCTCGCCCTGGCGGGGCCTGGCGCTGCCGGGAATCGCCTTCACCTACATGCTGTTCACGCTGGACAGCGCGCTGGCGGAGTGGCGCGGCCAGGGCGGGTTGTGGAAGGGCGAGGCCGGGCCGCGGGCGGACCCACGCGCCGGCTGACCAGAAGGCCTGTCAGCGTCAGCGCAAACAGGACCAGCGTCGAGGGCTCCGGAACGGACGTAGCCAGGGGCTCCACCGCCTCTCGGGCGGCCACGTTGCGTACGCGCACCAGCACCCGGGCATCGGCGAGGTGGAAGCTGGAGGCGTTGTCGGAGAGCGGCGTCAGCCAGCCGAGGTCGAGTACACGCGTCCCGCGATCGAACAGCGTGCCGAAGAAGCCGCTATACGTCATCGCCCCGCCAGCCGCCTGATCGAACGCAGCATTGTCGAAGGCGTCGATGCCGTTCATGGCAAACCCGCCCCAGGCGGAATAGGTGAGGTGGCCCGTCATGCCGATGATCTTGTACGGCAGCGTGTAGCTCGCCGCGTTGATGCCCAGGCACGGATAGACCGGGCTGTAGCAGGTGAAGGCGCCGCCCCAGGTTCCCGGCGCGCCCAGGAAGGCGGCGTAGGGGGCGTAGCGCCGGTCCATCATCCTCCCGGCGCCGACATCCACCAGGTCGAACTGCTCCCCAGGACGCCAAGTGCCGAAGCTGTCATGGAACACGACGGCGTAACCTGGAAAGCTGAGGTATTCGGCGCGGCGCAGTGGCCGGGCGGCCGCCTTCTCCCAGGCCACCGGGTCGAGATACTGCCGCGCCTCGGCGGCCGGCAGGATGCCCAGCAGCAGGACCAGGGCCAGGATCGGGCGCATGCAGCCTCCACCGGATCGCGATGCAGGATCCGCCTCCCAGGCTAAGGGCGGCCTGCGTGCCGGTCCCAATCACCTGCGCGTGCGCTCGCCGGTTTCCCGAAAGCCACGCCCGCGCTAAATCCCGCGCCCCCCGGCGCCGATCCCTTCGCATCCGCGAAGGAACCGCCTATTCCGACCATGCGAATCGCCGCCGGCCGCCTATCGTGTCGAGACGGCACTTCCTGAAGGGACTGCAGGCCCTTGACTCTGTTGCAGGATATCGGCGCTGCCGCACGGCAGACGGTGCCGTTTCCGCCGGATGACGCCGACACGACGCTCGCCTCCGCCGCCCATCCGGCCGCGGCGCTGGATGCGTCCGTCCAGCGCGCCGCCGACCACCTGCTCGCCCGCCAGCGCCCCGACGGCCACTGGGTCTTCGAACTCGAGGCCGACGCCACCATCCCGGCCGAGTTCGTCATGCTGAAGCGCTTCTTCGGCATCACGGAGCCGGAGCGCGAGGCGCGCATCGCCCGCTACCTCCGCCGCCTGCAGGACCAGGAAGCCCCGACGGCCAAGGGCGGCTGGCCGCTGTTCCACAACGGCCCGCTCGACATCTCCTGCTCGGTGAAGGCCTATTTCGCACTGCGGCTGATCGGCGACGCGCCGGACGCGCCGCATATGGTCCGGGCGCGGGCGGCGATCCGCGCCGCCGGCGGGGCGGAGAAATCGAACGTCTTCACCCGCGCGGCGCTCGCGCTCTTCGGACAGGTGCCCTGGCGCGCCGTGCCGGTGATGCCGCCCGAGATCATCCTGCTGCCGAAGTGGTTCCCCTTCCACCTCTCGAAGATCAGCTACTGGGCACGCACGGTGCTGGTGCCGCTGACCGTGCTGATGGCGCGGCGGCCGCAGCCGCTGAAGCCCACCGGCGTCGATCTCGGCGAGCTGTTCCTGACGCCACCGGCGGAGGTGAAGCGCTGGCCCGGCGGCGCCCATGCGCAGGAGCCATGGAAGAGCTTCTTCGGCATGCTGGATCGGCTGCTGCAGCCCGGCCAGCGGCTGATCCCCGGCCGCGTCCGCCGCACCGCCGAAGCCGCCTGCGAGCGCTTCGTGACCGAGCGCCTGAACGGCGAGGACGGGCTCGGCGCCATCTATCCCGCCATGGCCAACGCCGTGGTGATGTACCACTGCCTCGGCGTGCCGGCGGACGACCCGCGTGTCGTCACCGCCTGGCGCGCGCTGGAGAAGCTGGTCTGCGATCGGCCCGCCGGCGCAGCCGGCCCCGATGATCCCGGGGAGACGTACGTCCAGCCCTGCCTCTCGCCGATCTGGGACACCGGCCTCGCCGCCCATGCGCTGCTGGAAGCCGGCGGCGAGCAGGCCGAGGAGGCGGTGGCGCGCGGTCTCGACTGGCTGCTGCCGCACCAGGTGAACGACCTCCGCGGCGACTGGGCCGTGGCGCGCCCGCATGTCCCGCCCGGCGGCTGGGCCTTCCAGTACGCCAACCCGCACTACCCGGACGTGGACGACACCGCGGTGGTGGTGCTGGCCATGGACCGCGCCCGCAAGCTGACCAATGTGCAGGACCCCCGCTGGGACCACGCCATCGGCCGCGCCACGGACTGGGTGGTGGGGATGCAGTCGAAGGGTGGCGGCTGGGGCGCCTTCGATGCGGACAACACCTACACCGCGCTGAACTCCATCCCCTTCGCCGACCATGGCGCGCTGCTCGACCCGCCGACCGCCGATGTTTCTGGCCGCTGCCTGGCGATGCTCGCGCAGCTCGGCCGCACGGCGGAGAACGACGCGACCGCGAAGCAGGCCGTCGACTACCTGCTGGCGGAGCAGGAGGCGAACGGCGCCTGGTATGGCCGCTGGGGCGTGAACTACGTCTACGGCACCTGGTCCGCGCTGACCGCGCTGAACGCCGCCGGCATCCCGCCGGAGCACGACGCGATGCAACGGGCCGTCGCCTGGCTGACGCTGGCGCAGAACGCGGATGGCGGCTGGGGCGAGGATGGCGACACCTACCCGCGCCGCGGCGGCACCAGGCCCGATGCCGACATGCGCATGGGCCCGTCCACAGCCAGCCAGACCGCCTGGGCGCTGCTCGCGCTGATGGCGGCCGGTGTCGTCGACGACCCTGCCGTGGAGCGTGGCGCCGCCTGGCTGATGGCCAATCAGGACGAGACCGGCGGCTGGCAGGAGAAGGACTACACGGGCACCGGTTTCCCGCGGGTCTTCTACCTGCGCTACCACGGCTATGCGCGGATCTTCCCGCTCTGGGCGCTGGCGCGGCTGCGCAACCTGCGGCGGTCCAACACGCGCCGCGTCGCGTACGGTCTGTAACGCAGCAGAAATCCGGTTCCCCCCGCCGACGGAACGGCGTAAAGGGGGCGGGTCGGCGACCCCAGGGAGACACCAATCCATGGCTTCGCTTCAGCAGCCTGAAATCCTCTTCGTCGTCGGCATGCAGTCGGAAGCGGCGCTGCTTCCGAAAGGCGTGCGCACCGTCGTCACCGGCGGCGATCCGACCCGTGCCGCTGCCCTGCTGGCGGAGGAGAAGGGTTCCTTCTCCGGCGTCCTCAGCTTCGGCATCGCCGGGGGCCTCGATCCTGACCTGGTGGCGGGCGATCTCGTCGTGGCGACGCGCGTGCGCGGCCCGGGCGGCGCCTGGCGCGCCGATATGGCCTGGGCCGCGGCCCTGGCCCGCGCGACGGGCGCGCGCCTCGGCACGGTGGCCGGCGCCCGCGCCGTGGTCGGCGACCCCGCCGCCAAGCGGCAGTTGCACACCGCGACGGGTGGCGCCCTCTCCGTCGATCTCGAGAGCGAGGCCGCGGCCGCCTTCGCCGCCGCGCGCGGCGTGCCCTTCTGCGCGCTCCGCGCCGTCGCCGACACGGCGGAGGAGGTGGTACCGCAATCCGCCGCCGATGGCCTGACCGCCGATGGCCGCCCCGCGGCGGGGCGCGTCGCGCTGTCGCTGCTGCGGCGGCCGAAGGAATTGCCGCAGGTGCTGCAGGTGGCGAAGCTCGCCAGGGTCGCGCTCGGCGCGCTGGAGTGTGCGGCCAAGGCCCTGCCGGCGCGCTGATCGCCCGCACCGTTTGGACTTCGTCGCACCGCCGCTGCTGCCCTTGCTGCTGGGGGCGGCGATCGGCGGCTTCGTGCAGGGCCTGTCCGGCTTCGCCTATGGCCTGGTCGCGCTGGCGGTCTGGGCCTGGGTGATGGAGCCGCAGGTGGCCGGGCCGATGGTGGTCTTCGGATCGCTCGTCGGGCAGGTGCTGGCGCTGCCGACCATCCGTCGCGGTTTCGTCGCTGCCCGCACCTGGCCTTTCGTGGCCGGTGGCGCGGCGGGCATTCCCGTCGGCGTGCTGGCGCTGCGGGCGATCGATCCCACCGGCTTCAAGGCGGCGCTCGGCACCTTCCTGGTGCTCTGGTGCCCGGTGATGCTGGCGCTGCGGGCGCCGCCGCGCCTCGGCTGGGGTGGGCGCTGGGCGGATGCAGCCTCGGGCTTCGGCGGCGGCGTGGGCGGGGGGCTCGGCGGGCTGACGGGGCCGGTGCCGATCCTATGGGCCAGCCTGCGCGGCTGGACGCCCGACGAGCAGCGCGGCGTGTTCCAGCCCTACAACCTGGCCATGCACAGCCTGATCATGGCGGCGTACGTGGCGACCGGGACGGTGACGCGCGACTTCCTGCCCTATTTCGCCATGGTGGCGCCGGCGATGGTGGTGCCGGGCTGGCTCGGCGCGCAGCTCTACCGCCGGATCAGCCCGCAGGCCTTCCGGCGGCTGGTGCTGGGGCTGCTGACGGCGTCGGGCGTGCTGATGCTGGCGGCGAGCCTGCCGAAGCTGCTGTAGGGCACCGGGGTCCGCGTGCTAGGTTGGCGCCATGTCAGCCTCCCTGAAGCTGCCGGAGCCCCTGCCGACGGGCATGACCGTCCGGGAATTCCTCGACTGGGTGCCAGGCGACGGCCAGCGCTACGAACTGGTGGACGGGACGCCGCGCGCCATGGCGCCGGCGAAGCGCCGGCACGGCGCGATCCAGGGCGAGGTGGCACGGCTGCTCGGCAACCACCTGCTGGAGATCGGCTCCCCCTGCTTCGTCGTCACCGAAGGCGCCGTGGTCCCGCAAGTGCTGGCGGAGAATAACCTTCGCATTCCGGACGTGCTGGTCACCTGCACGCCGGAGACGGAGAACGAGGCGACGGTCGAGGACCCGGTGCTGGTCGTCGAGATCCTGTCTGTGAACAACCGCGTTCAGACCTGGTCGAATGTCTGGGCCTATGCCTCGATCCCCTCGGTGCGGGAGATCCTGATCCTGCACACGGTGACGATGCGTGCAGAACTGTTGCGCCGCGGGCCGGACGGCGCCTGGCCGGCCAGCCCCGCGGACATCAGGGACGGCGACCTGGCGCTGGACAGCGTCGGTTTCCGGGCGCCGCTGATCGCCTGCTATCGGACCACGGCGCTGGCGCGCTGAACGCGCGACGGCGCTGCCGCGCTGGCCCCCTACTCCGCCGCCATCGGCGGCGCCGTGCCGCCGTGCTTCGCGCCTCGCTTCGGCTCGTGCGCCAGTTCCGCCATGGTCTTCTCGACGTGGCGGCTGAACACGAATTCCGCCGGCCGCTGCTTCGAGATGTCGATCTCCGGCGCGAAGTCGCCATCGGTCTTCGGCCCGCGCATCTGCACGGCCAGCGCCTTCCAGGGGCGCTTCACCGCATCGACCACGGCCGTCGCCTCGAAGCCGGAATGCACCATGCAGTCGGCGCATTTCTCGTAGTTGCCGACGCCGTACTTGTCCCAGTCCGTCGTCTCCATCAGCTCCTGGAAGGTCTTCGCATAGCCCTCGCCCAGCAGGTAGCAGGGGCGCTGCCAGCCGAAGACGTTCCGCGTGGGGTTGCCCCAGGGCGTGCAGGCATAGGTCTGGTTGCCGGACAGGAAATCCAGGAAGAGCGGGCTGTTGCCCATCTTCCAGCCCTTGCCCTTGCCGCGCGCGAAGATGCCGCGGAACAGCTCCTTCGTCTTGCGGCGGTTCAGGAAGTGCTGCTGGTCGGGCGCGCGCTCATAGGCATAGCCGGGGGAGACCATGATGGCGTCGACGTTCATCGTCGTGACGTCGTCGAAGAAGCGGGCCATCCGCTCCGGGTCGGCGTTGTTGAACAGCGTCGCGTTGATCGCCACGCGGAAGCCGCGCGCCTTCGCGTCCTTCAGCGCGGCGACGGCGCGCTCGTAGACGCCGGCCTGGCTGACCGCCCAGTCGTGCTGGTCCTTGTCGCCGTCGAGGTGGATGTCCCAGGTGAAGCGCGGATGCGGCTTGTAGTCGCCGATGCGCTTCTGCAGCAGCAGCGCATTGGTGCAGAGGATGATGATCTTGCCGCGCGCCAGGATGCCCTCGACGATCTGGGGCATCTCCTTGTGCAGCAGCGGCTCCCCGCCGGCGATGGCGACCACGGGCGCGCCGCACTGGTCGACGGCGTCGAGGCATTCCTCCACGCTCAGGCGCTTGTTCAGGATGGGATCGGGATAGTCGATCTTGCCGCAGCCCGCGCAGGCCAGGTTGCACTTGAACAGCGGCTCGAGCATCAGCACCAGCGGGTAGCGCTTCCGCCCCATCAGGTGCTGCTTCACGATATAGGCGCCGACCTTCACCTGCTGGCGCAGCGGAATGCCCATCGATCGAGTACTTCCCTCGGTCCGCGGCCGATGGCCGCGCCTGTCTGTGGTTAGGCTGCCGCGCTCGGCCGTTCGTCGGCCAATGCGGCGGGCAGCTTGAACTGCACGTCCTCCACGATGCCCGGCAGCGTGGAGA
This sequence comes from Acetobacteraceae bacterium, assembly GCA_027489135.1. Taxonomy (GTDB): domain Bacteria; phylum Pseudomonadota; class Alphaproteobacteria; order Acetobacterales; family Acetobacteraceae; genus JAIEOP01. The sequence goes on along the minus strand of JAIYAI010000608.1, from coordinate 6,156 downwards.
CCTCCGTCCCCGGCCACCAAGCCGCGATCTGCGCCACCACGTCCTGCACCAGGCTCTCCGGAGCGGAGGCGCCGGCGGTGATGCCGATCGTCCCTGCGCCCTCGAACCAGGCGCGCCGCAGCGCCCCCGCATCTGGGATCAGGTGGCAGGGCTTGCCACCCTCCGCGCCGATTTCCCGCAGGCGGTTGGAGTTCGAGCTGTTCGCCGCCCCCACCACCAGCACGACATCGGCCCGGCGGGCCAGTTCGCGCACCGCCACCTGGCGATTCTGGGTCGCATAGCAGATGTCGCGCGTGTCGGGACCCTGGATATCGTGGAACCTGCTCCGCAGCGCCTCGATGATGGCGCGGGTGTCGTCCACCGAGAGAGTCGTCTGCGTGACATAGGCCATGGGACGATCGGCGGCGATCTCCAGCGCTTCGACATCGGCGACGGAGGCGACGAGGTGCACCTCCCCATCCACCTGGCCCAGCGTGCCGACCACTTCCGGATGACCGGCATGGCCGATCATCACCAGGGTCCGGCCCTGGGCGATGTAGCGCCGGCCTTCCGAATGCACCTTGGAGACGAGGGGACAGGTGGCGTCCAGCACGGGTAGGCTGCGGCGGTCGGCTTCCTGCTCCACGCTGCGGGCGACGCCATGGGCGCTGAAGACGGTGACGGCGCCGGCGGGAACTTCGTCCAGTTCCTCGACGAAATGCGCGCCCTTCGCCTTCAGGGAATCGACCACGTGGCGGTTGTGGACGATCTCATGGCGAACGTAGACCGGGGCGCCGAAGCGCTCGATCGCCTTCTCGACGATCTCGACGGCCCGTACCACGCCCGCGCAGAACCCCCGCGGCTGCGCCAGGATGATCCGCATGCAACTCCCCCAACCGGCCGCTGGTCATGGCTCGCCGCCCGGTGACACTCCGTCGGCGGCCCGCCGCCTGCGGGTGGGTTTCGCCCGTGCCGAATCCCGGGCAACGCCCACCGGGTCAGTTTTGTGGCAGCTTGCGGCAGCCATGCAACAGCAGAAACGTCGCCGGGGAGCGGCTTGCGCCGGGCCTGCGCCGATTTGCCACACCCCCCTTGATGCCGTCGCGACACGGGCCCGGGAGCCTCAGACCGGGACGGTCCCGTCCGCCTTCAGCACCTCGCCCGCGAGATAGAGGCTGCCGCAGATCAGCACGCGTGCCGGCGGCCCCCCCGGCGCGGCGGCCAGCTTCAGCCCTTCCGCCAGCGTGCCGCCCGGCCGCGCCGCCCCGCCGCTGGCCGCGACGATCTCCGGCACGGGCATGGCCAAGTGCTGGCCCGGATCGGCGATGGCGGTCAGCGTCGTCGCCAGCGGGATCAGCGGCGCGAGGAAGCCCTCCGCCCCCTTGCCCTTCTTCATGCCGACCAGCAGGTGCAGCGGCCGGTCGCCCCAGGCCTGCGCGACGTGGCGGGCCAGCATCTCGCCGGCCGCCGGATTATGGCCGCCATCCAGCCAGAGGTCCCAGCCCGCGGGCAGATCGGCGGCGAGGCGGCCATGCAGGCGTTGCAGGCGCGCCGGCCAGGTCGCGCCGGCGATGCCTGCCGCGATGGCGTGGTCGGTCAGCCAGGGCGGGCTCCAGGCGCGCAGCGCGGCGATGGCGATGCCGGCATTGTCCTGCTGGTGCGGCCCCGGGAGGGCGGGCGGCGGCAGGTCCAGCGTGCCGTGGCCATCGGCGTAGCGCAGGCCGCCGGGAACCGCCTCGATGGTCCACTCCCGTCCGCGGCGCAACAGGGGGGCTCCCGCCACCTCCGCCGCGCGCTCGATCCCGGCCAGCGCCTGCGGGTCCTGCACCCCGGTGGCGCAGGGCACGCCGGGCTTGATGATGCCGGCCTTCTCGGCGGCGATCTTCCCCAGCGTGTCGCCCAGGAAGTCCATGTGGTCCATGCCGATGGAAGTCACCGCCGTCGCGACGGGCCGATCCACCACGTTGGTCGCGTCCAGCCGGCCGCCGAGCCCGACCTCCAGCACCAGCAGGTCGGCCGGCGTCTCGGCGAACAGGTGGAAGGCGACGGCGGTCGTGACCTCGAAGACGGTGATCGGCACCCCGGCATTGGCCCGCTCGACATGCTCCAGCGCGGCGGTGAGCGTCTCCTCCTCCACCAGCCGCCCGGCCAGGCGGATGCGTTCGTGGAAGCGCACCAGGTGCGGCGAGGTGTAGACGTGGACCTTCAGGCCCGCTGTCTCCGCGATGGCGCGCAGCATGGCGCAGGTGCTGCCCTTGCCGTTGGTGCCGGCGACATGCACCACCGGCGGCAGGCGCCGCTCCGGATTGCCGAGCGCATCCAGGCAGCGCTGCATGCGGCCGAGGCTGAGGTCGATCAGCTTCGGATGCAGCGCATGCAGGCGGTCGATGATCGCCTCGGCCCTGGCCATGGGCGCGGCCTCAGGCCGGGGGTGCGGCGGCGGCGGGGACGGGGGCTTCCGGCGCCGGCAGGGCGGCGGGGGCCGGCGCGGTCGCGGCCGGTCCCTCGGGCAGCAGTTCCGGCGTCCGCAGCAGGCCGATCAGCCGCGCCAGCGTGGCGCGCATCTCGCCGCGCTTGACCACCATGTCCAGGATGCCGTGCTCCAGCAGGTATTCGGCACGCTGGAAGCCCTCGGGCAGTTTCTCCCGCACGGTCTGCTCGATCACCCGGGCGCCGGCGAAGCCGATCAGCGCGCCGGGCTCGGCGATCTGGATGTCGCCCAGCATGGCGAAGCTGGCGGTCACGCCGCCCGTGGTGGGATCCGTCAACACCACGATGAAGGGCAGCCCCGCTTCCTTGACCATGCGGGTGGCGATGACGGTGCGCGGCATCTGCATCAGCGAGACCGCGCCCTCCTGCATGCGCGCGCCCCCCGAGGCGGTGAAGACGACCAGCGGCGCTTCCTGCAGCACCGCGAGCCTGGCGGCGGAGACGATCGCCTCCCCCACGCCCGCGCCCATCGATCCGCCCATGAAGGCGAATTCGAAGGCGGCGCAGACGGCGCGGCGGCCCTCGACGGTGCCGTGCGCGACGAGGACGGCATCCTCCTGCCCGATCTTCGTCTGCGCCTCCTTCAGCCGGTCGCCGTAGCGGCGCTGGTCGCGGAAGCGCAGCGGATCGGCCGGCGCCTTCGGCAGCTCGATCCGCTGCCAGCCCGGGTCGAAGGTGTAGTCCAGGCGCTGCCGGGCGCCGATGCGCCAATGGTGGCCGCAATTGGTGCAGACATGCAGCGCGCGCTCGAGGTCGCGGTGGAAGACCATCTGCTCGCAGGCCGGGCATTTATGCCAGAGGTTGTCCGGCACCTCCCGCGGATTGCCGAACAGCGTCTTGATCTTGGGCAGCGCCCATTCGCTGATCCAGTTCATCGGATCGCTGCTCCCTGGAGGAGAGGGGTCATCGGCTCGCTGCGCCCTGGGTGGTGGGGGTCATGGGGCAACCAGCTCCAGCCGCGGGAAATAGATGCGGTAGCGCGCGGCGTCGCGGGTCAGCAGGCGGTAGCCGGCCACGGCCGCATGCGCGCCGATGAGGAAATCGGGCAGCGGGGAGCGCCGCGCCCCGCCGGCGCGGCGATAGGCGAGGAAGGCCTTGCCCGCAAGGAAGGCGGCGTCCCAGGGGAGGGGTTCGCGGCGGAAGACGTCGCGCGGCAGGGCGGCGTCCGCCAGGTCCGCCGCGACGAAGCGCGACGAGACCTCGGCATGGATGACCGGGTTGATGACGATCCGCGCCTCGGCCCGAAGGGTGGTCAGATGGCCAGCAGACCAGTCGAACCAGACGGGATCTTCCGTGACGATGTCGAGCAGGACATTGCTGTCGACCAGTACCGCCGGGCGCGACGCAGGCTCGGCCACGCCGCTAGTCGGCGCCCCGCGTCAGGGCCATCAACTCATCCGTGCTCATGCCCTTGCCGGCCACGCCACGCATGCGCGCGACAACAGGATCGATCGTCGGGTGGGGCGCGTCGCCGGGCATGGATGGGCGCAGCGTCACCACCCCGTTCTCGATGGCGAATTCGACCTCGGTCATCGGCAGCAGCCTCGCCTGCTCGCGGATGTGCTGCGGGCTGGTGACCTGGCCCTTGCTGATGATGCGCATGGCGTTCTTACTCCGCGCAGTAAGACTAGGAATGCGCACCCCCCGCCACAAGTCAGCGCCGCGGCGCGCCGAGCCCCAGGCTGCCCAGCAGGGAACCGAAGGCGCCGGCATCGTCCTGCGTGTCTGCCGCCGGCAGCCGGCCCTGCGGCGTCATCCGGTCCACCACCTCGGGCAGCATCCGGCTCATCGCGTCCATCAACGTGCCCCGGTCCGTGCCGGCTTCCCGCGCCGCCTGGTCGAGCGCCGCCGGATCGAAGGCCGGCGCCAGCTTGTCCGCCGGCACCGGGCGGTTCGGGCCGCTGGCGATCCAGGAATCCACTTCCTCCGCCATGCCCTGCTGGCGGAGCCCACCCAGCATGCCGCCCAACCCGCCGAGCAGCCCGCCCAGGCCACCGCCGCCCAGGATCCCGCCCAGGATGTCCCCACCCTGGCCGCCGGGCCCCGGCTGCGCCTGCCGTCCCCCGCCGAGCAGACCGCCCAGGATGTCCCCGAGGCCGCCGCCCTGCTGGCCCGCCGGCGCCGCGCCCTGGTCGCGGCTTTTCATCATCTGGTGGATCAGCAGGCCGATCGCAGCCATCTTCACCGCCGTGGGCAGGTTCCCGCCCAGGCCGCCCTGTCCCGTCCCAGCCATGTCTCGCTCCCTCTGCCGTACCGCAGCAACGTGCCGGGCCCTCCGGGCGTTGCCTGCGCTGAAGGGGAGCACATCATGGGCATCATCGGAACGATCATCATCGGATTCCTCGCCGGACTCGTGGCGAGGTTCCTGCATCCGGGGCGCGACCCCTCGGGCTTCATCATCACGACGGTTCTCGGCATCGTCGGCGCCCTGTTCGCGACCTATCTCGGCCAGGCCGTCGGCTGGTACCGCGCGGGCGAGGGCGCGGGCTTCATCGGCGCCGTGGTCGGCGCCGTCGTCCTGCTTGCGCTCTGGAACGCCTTCGCCAGGCGCTCGACCCAGTAGGGGCCTGTTCGGACGCGCGATTCACGTCCTCGGTGACGGCACCCCGGACGATCGCGCGTCAGCGATCCGCGTGCACGGCCTCGGCCAGGGCGCGCACCTGGTCGAGCACCTGGCGCACCGTATCCGGCCGCGCCCGGCCCTGCTCGTCGAGCGTCGCGGCCAGCGTATCGACGAGCGCCGTGCCGACCACGGCGCCATCGGCGATCCGCGCGGCCTCGGCGGCCTGGGCCGGGGTGCGGATGCCGAAGCCGATGCAGATCGGCAGGTCGGTATGCGCACGGATGCGCGGCACCGCGGCGGCGAGGTCCGCCGTGCTGGCGCTGCGCGTGCCGGTGATGCCGGTGATCGAGACGTAGTAGACGAAGCCCGTCGTCGCCGCGAGGACGCGCGGCAGACGCGCATCATCCGTCGTCGGCGCGATCAGCCGGATCATGTCGAGGCCCTGTGCCTTGGCCTGCGGCTCGATCTCGTCGGCCTCCTCGGGCGGGACGTCCACCACGATGAGGCCATCGACCCCGGCGGCCGCCGCATCGGCGCAGAAGCGATCGACGCCGTAGGAGAGGATCGGGTTGTAGTAGCCCATCAGCACGATCGGCGTCGTCGCGTCCTCCGTGCGGAAGTCGCGCACCATCGCCAGGACGCGGGACAACGTCGCGCCGGCCTTCAGCGCGCGCAGCGCCGCCTTCTGGATCGACGGGCCGTCGGCCATCGGGTCGGTGAAGGGCACGCCGATCTCGATGACATCGACGCCGGCGCCGGGCAGGCCGCGGAGGATGGCGAGCGAAGTCGCGTGGTCCGGGTCATAGGCCTGGAGATAGGTGACGAGGGCGCCGCGACCGGCCTTCTTCAGGGCTGCGAAGCGCGTGGCGATCCGGCTCATCTATAGGCCCTCAAGCGCGTCGTGCGACGCGCACGCCTTCGGCATGACGCGCCCGCATCCGCGGGCTTGGCTTTCGGCGCACTGGCGCCGGCGCGCAGAAGCGCGCGCGGCCGGCTTCGCCGACCGAAGACAGGCGCAGGCGCGCATCACATCTCCACTCCCAGATGCTTCGCCACGGTGAAGATGTCCTTGTCGCCGCGGCCGCAGAGATTCATCACCAGCAGCGTCTCCCGCGGCATCTCCG